>CAZNQT010000034.1:0-17361 GCA_964574885.1 uncultured Pirellulales bacterium | reverse complement strand
CCTCCATAGCTTTTAGAGATATTGCCCACCAGGATACTATTTCGCAAATCAATGCAGGAATCTTCGCAGAAAATCCCCCCCCCAAAACTCGAAGATTTGTTCGTCTTTATGGTGCTGGCGTTGATAAGCAGATCACTGTTATCTTCCAGACAAATTCCCGCACCTCTGCCGAATGGTTGCCTTAGAGTCGTTCGGTTATTTATTATCTGACAGTTAAGGATTATGAAACGGCTTTGATACCCATATATGCCGCCGCCGTTCGCAGCGGAATTGTCGCTTATCTTGCAGTATGCGACAATTGCATTGCTATTCTCGCAAGCGATCCCTCCGCCCTGGCTGGGACTCGTATTAGACTGGATAACCGAATTTATGAGTATAAAGTTACTTTCATGACAGTGGATTCCTCCGCCCCAGCCGTTTCCCCCCCGGAGGGTAAGACCATTTAGGGTTATGAAACCATTTGGCACATTTTTCAACCGAACTACCGGAACCGAACCATCCCCCTGGATTACGGTTTTTTCCCCCACGGAGGCATCTTCCGGATTGACAGATGTCAGAGAGACCGTTTTTTTGTAGATTTTAAGATTCTCGCGATAAGTATGTGGGTACAAGATAATCGTGTCACCATTTTCCGAGTGATCAATCGCTGCTTGGATAGTGGGACACAGCGATGAAGGAACGTAAAACTGGTATGCCCTAACCGAGGAGGTTGCCGAAATCGAAGCTAATCCAAAACTTGAGAACAGAATAAATAACATCCGGTGGTTTCGCAACTTACGCCTCTTTCCTTTGGTATGATTTTATCTTTGGATACCAACGGGTTCCTTAGATGATGTCCGGTTTATAATTTTGGTAATACCATTTCCTCAATGTGGGCGTGCAAACTTCCAAATGTAGAAATTCCTTCTACGGAAAAGAATCCTAATTGTCAAGGGAAAAAAGCTAAGAAAGTAAATAAAGCGTTGATGAAAATGCATAAACTAAAATCACCCTCTCCCTGTTGCTGGTCGGTGGGTTGGGTCTGGCAAGACGCCGCAGACGATAATCCCATCTGCAGCAAACGGGCCGCAGTGCATAAATCCGTATCGAAACATGTTGTGTTAGCCTACCTGCCCGAGTAAACTCATAAATCATAATCTATAAAAAGATGACGATGAGGTGTATTGAAAAGCAAGGTCAATATGGCCATGGACCCAGGTTTTATTAAAACAGAAAGAATACTTAGTGATGCACGGAGCGTTTTCATTTTACGGTAGGATGAGTACGACGCCGGGAGATATAGCGGTGATTCACGATAGTGCCGCTGCCAAAGCGAAAGCCTCGCAAGCCGCCGAGCGCGTGCGGGTGCTGGAAGCCAATCTGGTCAAGGTCTTAATGATTAATGAGGCATTGTGGGAGATCATCCGAGACAAGCACGATCTAACCGAGGAAGACTTGAATGACAAGCTCTACCAGATTGATATGCGCGACGGCGATCTCGATGGCGATAATCAGCCCCGCGTCCGGCCGTGTCCGGCGTGCGGACGCAATGTCTCCCCGCGACACCCGGCATGCATTTATTGCGGACAGATCATCGACGATTCTGTATTCCGTCTGAAATAGGATTTTTATTTGAGGAGTCTTGCTTGGCGGTGTCTCCTAACACAGCCGAAGGCGGTTGTGCCACAGCCACCATCCACCTCGCGTAACGGTTCGGTGGCTGCCACCCTTCGAAATGAGTTTGCGTATAGCGGGTAGCGGATAGGAAGAAAGATACTTCGGTCTGGAGTTCGGCTCGTTCATCGAAACCGAGGAGGTCACGTTTTAGCGCGAATTACTATCCTTGCACCGGTCACCCTCGCCCTGCTGCGGGTCGGTGGTTCACTCATAATAAACGGGTTTATCGACAAGCTTGACACGTATCATCCATTCCTGTTTATTTTTTAATGGTTTCAAAGTGAATTGTTTCTGTCCGACGGTTCCTATACTGGAATGACTGGCAGCGATGTCCGTATCATACCCCACATACAGTCCCTTGTATTGTTCTGAGTGGGCATGAATTGCGACGTAGAACGATCCTGTTACCTTGGTAAGCAGAGTTGGCACTTCCACCCATGCTTTCTGATAGGTAAGCAGACTATAGGGAAACGACGTTCGGGTGATTACTCTTAAGTCTTTATCCAGGATATACACGTCGCCATTGACGGCTTCGGAATCATGCTTCGCTCCGTATTGCGAACCATAAAAGGATATCCCATAAACAAACGCACCCTCGGGAGGGGCTTCGAACCGTACAATCTGTGCGCCGGAACCGCCATAACTTTGGAATTTGTTCATTTTCCCGTCGTCATAGGCAAGAATCCGGGATTGAGCTCCTTTGAGTAAACGAGATTCTTGAGCGGCGATTACCGCTTGCTGGTCCATTTCTCGCTCTGGTTTACTTTGTAATTCCAAAATTTTCCCTTTTGGGGTCCGACTTACCTCGGCCCGGATCATCCAGTCTCCTTTTTGCCTTAAATCCTGGATATGGTTTTCCGGTACCGCGTTTTTCGAATGACTTTGGACGACGTTTTCATCTACCCCGACATAGACTCCTTTGGTTTGAGTTGGATTGAATACGAAACACACGTAGAAGCGTTGGGGTACCTTGACTGCCGGAATGCTGATTAAGTTCCATTTCTCTCTTCCTTTCTTAAATAAACCGTACGGCTTGGCAATCTTACAAAACGTTTCCATGGAAGGATCCGTAATATAAATGGAGAAATCTTCATCCGGAGCTCGGTCATAGCCATAGCGGGCGCCGAATAAGGCTACCCGCGTAAGATACCAGGGGCCGCTGTCGGGAGTGGTAAACAGTACGGCGTGACCGCCTCCCGATATACTGCGTTTCGATTCCATGGTGCCGTCGTCGTACTGCAAAGTGACTCGCCCGGTTCCGGCCTTCGCAGGAAAACCGGATAGGAGGAGCAAACCCAAAGCAATCGCCTGTACCAATTTGACTTGGATCTTCTTGAACATCATGAACCTCCTGCGCTGCCCAGCAGCTAAATGGGATTATAGAATGGAAAGACTATACGCATTTTGAATACCCTTTGCTTACGTATGGGTTATTCGCGTCGTAGGTAAGGCAGGATAAATCGTTTCCCCAACATTTTTTGTTTCGTTACACTACCATGGATAACAGTACTACTCTTATTCATCTTATCACATTATGGGCAGAACAACAAAAGAAATTTCCCTTTTCCATAAACGGAAATTTGCTAAACAGACTGAATAATGCGACAAATATCTGATACTTACCTCCGTCCGGTTGACGCAAATTCTGCTGGGAGCCGGACTTATAGCGAAGCGGTGATCCAGAAAGGAATCGTCTTACATTACGACAGATATCTCTGTATAATGAATTTGAAGATTTCAATGTGTAGGGTTATCCTTTGGAAAATTCATAGGTCTGAATTGTAAATAGGAAATATCAGTTGAAAGGAGCCAACAATGGCCAGGAAGATCCTAATCACCTTTATCGTTGTGCTTATCGTACATGTCGGTTTGGGACACAAGGCAGGCGCACAGATAGATGTGGCGTATATATATGACTCAAATCTAGCTGATGCCAATACCTTCGAGCAAATACTAATATCACATGGTTTTTCCGTGGATTTGATCGCGCTGGCGGATGTGGCGGATACGGATTTTTCGGATTATGCTGTCATCATCGCTGGTAATGATACTGGAAACTCATCCTCATGGGGTACCCCCGAAGCAGTGGAGGCCATTGCTACGTCCGGAAAACCGGTACTGGGGATGGGTGAAGGCGGTTATGCATTATTGGGTAAACTGGTGTTGGATATCGGGTATCCTTACGGATCCCATAGTGACGATACAACCAGTATCCTGGTAGTAGATAGCAATCACCCGCTATTTACAATGCCATACGAGATTTCTATCCCTGAGGATAATTTGCTACAACTTTATACCTCATCGGCCAGCGTGGAAATTCACTTAGGATCTGTTCCCCCTGCTCATATAGTTACTTTAGGACAATATCCTCAGGGATCGGGATACTACTTAATAGCGGTAGAAGATGAACAATTTATGAGCTGGGGCTTTCATGGTTCACCAGAACATCTGACTCCAACGGGCGAAGAAGTATTGATCAATGCTGTCTCATTTCTGCATCCCTCGCCCCATACTCTCCCACAGGCGGATAAATGCACCGTCAAAGCAGGTAAAAAAGACAACACGGATTCGCTGAAAATGTCCGGGGAATTTCACGCGACCCAGGAACAGTTGAACGCGGCGGATCAGATCGAAATCACGATCTGGTCCATAAGCGGATTAGAGTATATGGCTCCTGCCATACCCTTCCAACCGTCTCAAGTAAAAAAAGGAAAATTTAAGTACAAGTTGAAAGTATCCAAGGGGCAGGAAGGCGGCGTGACGGCGTTTAGCTTTGATACCCGAAAACAGAATTTTTCGCTGACGGTGAGTAAAATGAGTTTAACAGGATTGGATAGTCCTCTGGGCGTGGATATCATCATCGGCGATTATATCAGTGTCGTTGCTGTGGATGAGGAAATTATCAACGGTAAAAAACCAATTCCTATGGTGCTCTTGCGAAATTATGCGGATAAGCTGCGTATTGATAAGGTCGTCTGTAAGCAGGGCAAGAAAAACAATGTAGGGAATCTGGTCGTTGCCGGCGCGATTGCCACAGCGGACGATACGGACCTGCAAACGGCAAGTTTGCTTTTGCATTGGGGGACGGCGGAGCACGCTGTCGGTCTGGATGAATTTGAACTGAAAGGCAAAACTAAATACCAGTACAAGAAGAGTCCGGATGATGTTGATCCCGCCAATATCGTGATCTCGATTGATCCGACGAAATGCACCTTCCAGGTTGTAGCGAAGAACACGATGTGGAGCTGGGAAGATAGTCCCGTTACCTTCGGTTTGGAATTCGGCTCCTTTAACGAAACCGAGGAGGTTACGTTTTAAGGCACATAATAATCTCCGCACCACATCTCCTTAGTGGTATGAGTGCTGGGAACAGGATCCAGGATTCGGGGGAGAAGGCAAGGGGGGCGTCTTGTATTCCCGCAGGCATCTGAGTATAATACTGTGAAATAATCTCAGCGTTTCTCTGACACCTATGCCAGGTCGAATCAGGGGTGAGGGAGTAACAGGATTCGAAAAGTACTTTCAGGTAACTATTGTGGAGGTAAAAAAAGTATGAACCGGATTGTGAAAATTTGGATGATCGTGTTTCTGTTCGCGTCGGTGTTATCGGTTTCCCTGGAGGCGGCGCCGGTGAATATCCCGGATGCCAATCTCAAGGCCGCGATTGAGACCGAGCTGGGAGTCGCCGATCCGGAGCCGGCCGACATGCTCAACTTAACCAATCTCGTAGCCCTCAACGCATCTATCACCGACCTGACCGGTCTCGAAACTGCCACAAACATGACAAATTTAGAACTGGAGCAAAATCAGATCAGCGACATTTCACCCTTGGCGGGACTGACGAATCTGTGGTTTCTAAATCTGGAAGATAATCAAATCAGTGATATTTCTCCTCTGGCGGGATTGACGAATCTGACCATATTGTTACTAGATAATAACCAGATCAGCGATATCTCTGCTCTGTCCGGCCTGAACAATCTGACGAATTTGCAACTATTCGACAACCAAATCGCGAATCTCTCCCCATTGGCAGGCTTGAACCAGCTTACCGTTTTGGGATTGCACTCTAACGAGATCAGCGATCTTTCCGCTTTGGCGGGATTAACTAATTTGACCTATCTGGACTTATCCTACAATCAGATCGCGAACCTTTCTCCCCTGGCAGGTTTAACGAACAACTTGGCAAACCTGTTTCTTTATGACAACCAGATCAGTAACCTATCATCTCTTTCCGGTCTATTAAACCTTATAAAGTTGGGATTGACCGAGAATCAAATCAGTGATATTTCTCCTCTGGCGGGATTGACGAATCTGACCAGAGTGTATTTAAGTAATAACCAAATCAGCGACATTTCCCCTTTGGCGGGATTGACGGATTTGATACAACTCTTTCTGTATAACAACCAGATCAGCGACATTTCCGCACTGGTGGGTATGACGAATCTAACGTATTTGGAAGTACGGTCGAATCTCCTGGGATCCGATGACTATGACGATCTACTCCAGATCGAGGCGGACAATCCCGGCATCGATCTTTACTCTGATCTGGATGTGATTAACATCGCCATTACAAAGATGGCAGTTAAAGCCGGTAAGAGTCGCGAGGTAATCGCGGATTCGTTTAGCCTAACGGGAACCTTCGATGCCATGGCAGATGACTTTACCGCCGCGGATTCCGTATCTGTGAATGTGGGACTTTACGAAGAAACGATTGATACCATCGAGTTCAAGCCATCCGGAAAAAAACCTGTCTATAAATATAAAGGGACGAAAGGAGCAATCACTGCCCTAACCTTGGATATGAATAAGGGAATGTTTAAAATTGATGCTAAAAACGTCGATCTGACGGGAATGTCCGATCCCGTCGATATAGTACTCACTTTCGGTGAATACATAGGAATAGGTGAGGCAACGGAAGAGGTAGTCAACGGCAAAAAGTATCTACCGATGCAGTTGCAGTCGGGTTTTGACAATGCCCTGCGCGTGGAGAAGGTGGTTTGTAAGCAGGGCAAGGACAACAACGTCGGAAATCTGTTAGTTAAAGGTTCGTTAGCTGCGTCGGACGATATCGATCTGCGAACGACAAGCCTGCTTTTACATTGGGGAACCGCGGAACATGCCGTCGGGTTGGGCGAATTTGAACTGAAAGGTAAAACCAAATATCAATACAGGAAAAAACCGGATGATGTCGATCCCGCTACCATCGTAATCTCGATTGATCCAACGAAATGCACCTTCCAGGTTGTGGCTAAGAACACCACGTGGCCTTGGCAAGATAGTCCCGTTACCTTTGGCCTGGAATTCAGCTCCTTCAATGAGACGGAAGAGGTTACGTTTGCGAACTGAGGGCAGTGCCGCCTAACACAGCCGAGGGCGGCTGTGTCACATTCGCCATCCACCTCGCAGACTACGATGTAACTTGTGACTTTACAAGTTCACTTGGGTGTTTTCTTGAATGATCTTCGAGAGTGCTTCCCAACGTTTTTCCGTCAGGTCATTTTTCGACATCTCCACCAGATCAGGTACAGGATATGTTTCCAGCAGCCTGTGAACGTCGCATTTTTGGGGCAGCTTCACCTGATGTCTGTACCCGTTGGCAGGGTGATTGTTATGGAAAGCAACTACATTAATCGTGGTATCGTCATAAAGTATCCGTATTTCATACTCGGTATCATGACATTTTATGGGAATTTTGCGGAATAACAGCATACTAACCTCCCGTTCTGGCACTACCAGCGAAATTCTTCGGGTTCGGCGGTTTCAAATTTCGTCTTACAGGTTTTCAATTCCTTATCTATGGCCATCCATATTTTCTTCAATTGGTGATCGTTCCATTGATACATTCTTTTATTAGAGCACTGTGCTAAACATCGTAAGCTGTCGAGAACACGTTGAACCCGCTTTTCCGTCACCCGTTTGAAACGGTCTTCTTTGGTTTCACCTTTCATAACGTTCTCCCGAATTCATTCCGTTCATTAGCTTAAAACCAACCTGCAAAATTGGAAAGATTCCCTGGATTAGAATTTACATTTATCATTATTCGAATTATTACACAATAAATAAACTAAGTTTATTTGACAATATATATATTATAATATATATGATGTTTTCATATTGTCAATCATTATTATTAATATTATGTAAAAATAATTGGTATCACACCATAAGATAATTATATATATGCCTTAAATAATTTGTCGCAAATACTTTAATATTAACAACTTATGAAATATTCCCTTTGATGTGATTCCAGGAATGGGCTATCATGTAAACATTAAGAATTATGGGAATCATTATTTTTTTATTTATTATCAAAATTCTTATTTCTGGTATGATGGAAACTTGCCGCTAGCGATAACCGATAGGTTATAATATCCTCTTTAGCCGATTTTATTATCGTCTTGGAAATCGTACAGGTGAGAATGGATGGCGAAGGGTAAGAAGAAGATGGTGATATTTTTCCCGTGCGTGGGTCGCCGGGTGGTCCTGCTGGATTTATTTCGACGGGCATGTTCGCGAGTGGGCCTCCAGGGAGTATTGGTAGGCGCTGACGTGACGGAAGCATCGGCGGCACTGCAGTGCTGCGACCGGAAATATGTAGCCAAACCGGTTACTCATCGTCAGTATCGCAAGGAGATGTTGGACATCATCCAGCGAGAGAAGGTGGATATGGTCGTGCCGACGGTGGATCTGGATTTACCGATCTGGGCGAAACTACGGGAACCGTTAGCACAAATAGGTTGTACCGCCTTGATCTCGAATCCGGAGGTAGTGCGGATTTGTCAGGACAAACGGTTGATGTATCGTTTTTTACAGGAGCACGGTTTCGACACCCCGGTAACGATGAGCGCCGCTCAGGCGCGGAAGCTGAAACGATATACATTCCCATACTTTTTAAAACCCTGGGACGGGTACGCCAGCCGCGGCAGTTCCATCGTGCAGACTCGGGAGGAACTCAAATTTTTTTCCCACCATGTGCCGAACTGCATCGTACAGGAATTCATCGACGGGGCAGAGCACACCGTGGACGTTCTGGTAGATTTTGCCGGGCGTGTCCGCTGTGTAGTACCGCGGCGGCGTCTGCAGATTCGCAGCGGCGAGGTCAGCAAAGGCATAACGGTGAAGCATTCACAGATTATGGCGCGGTCGCAAGAATTAATCGAAACCCTCGGCGCCGGACCGGGCGTGATTACGATTCAATGTTTTTTAACCCGGAAACATGAGATTAAATTCATTGAGATCAATCCACGTTTCGGCGGGGGAATCCCGTTGTCAATACAGGCGGGCGCCGATTTTCCGCGTTGGATATTGCAACTGTGGCTCGGAAAGAAACCGCGGATCCCGCTCGACGGTTGGCGCGATCAGTTGTTGATGCTGCGTTATGACGACGCCGTCTGGGTACAGAAATGAACTGAGAGATTGAATATTTTACCTAGGAACCTGAAACAGAGAACCAGGAACAAGGAACGAGCAACCTGGAACCTATTAGCATGTTGGCGATTATAATATTTGGTGATAAAAACCCGGTGAGTCAGATTGTGGGGGACTATTGGCTGATTCTGCCGATCGCGTTTGGGGTAACGTTTCTGGTGACGCCTCTCTGCCGCAAAATCGCCTTGCGTCTGGGCATGTTGGACATGCCGGATCAGGACGTCAAGACGCACCAGGAACCAACGGCGTATCTGGGCGGCATCGCGATTCTCATGGGACTGTTAGCGGGTTTGGGTGTGGGATTTTATCTGCTCTATACCGGCCGAATTCACATTCCCGGCGGGCCGCGGCAATCGTTTTTTACCGTGAATTATCCGGATTGGCTGCTTATGTTGGGCGTGGGAGGCGGGGCCGTTATCGCTTGCATTGTGGGTATCCTGGATGACATCTTCGATATCAAGCCCAAACAGAAATTTCTCGGTCAGATCATCGCGGCGTTGACCCTGATCGCGGTGGGAATTCAACCGAACCTGAATCACCTGTTTCATTACGCGAATCTCCTGGGCGTTCACATTGAACTTCCGGAAATTGTAAATTTTTTTCTGGGGATCCCGATTGTCATTTTTTTCATTTTGGGAGCGACGAACAGTCTCAACCTGCTTGACGGCTTAGACGGACTTTGCGCGGGGGTGACGGCTATCATCACGACGGCATTTGCGCTGCTGGCCATTATCCTCGCGTCGTGGGGATACAGCGCCGTCGGCGATCCGGTGCGCTTGATTCTTTGTTTGGCCCTGGTGGGAGGTACGTTGGGATTTCTGCCCATGAATCGTCATCCGGCGCGGATCTTCATGGGCGATGCCGGCAGTATGCTGTTGGGTTTTGTGGCGGGAACGTTAATGCTGTTGTTCTCGGAGACGTTCGGTTGGTGGACGGTGGCCTGTATTATCATTTTTGGTCTGCCGATTCTGGATACCGCCGTGGCGCTGGTCCGCCGTTTCGTGAACCAGCGCCCGTTGTTCGTTTCCGACCGCGGTCATATCTACGACCAACTGATGGACCGGGGCAACACCTTGGGCACAACGGTGATGCTTTGTTATCTACTGGCGGGGCTCTATGCCCTGATCGGTTTGGCAGTCTGCCTGATGCGCTTCCGATATGCGATGGTGGCATTTTTCGTCGTGGTGATTGTGTCGGCTCTGGTGGTCTGGCGGGGCGGATTTTTACAGATGAATTCTGACCCGGCGAAATCCCAACCAGACTCTACCAGAAAATAAAAGTTATATTAAGCGCGCCCAACTCTCCTCAGGGAACCAAGTCAGAAAAATTTACTCTCAACCAAGTTTTGATTTGTTGATCGAGTGGTTGTGCGCATCTTGCGCACGATTGTGCGCTAAAAGCGCACACTTGTCACTGAGGAAACCACCTCTTTTACAGGTGGTTATATTGCCTGGCCAATCCCGTCTCTCGGCACGGGAAATCTGACGGATACTTCCCGCCGACATAGTCTTTTTTACTTCACCGGTTTTGGCGCTATCGTCACTTCATATTCCGAAATTACCTCCCCTTTGTGATACGTTTTTTCTTCGGAATGATAATTCAGATAGAGCCGATCGGTTGCCCGTCCGCGTTGAGACGTTGTAGCAGAGACATACCCGAAATACAAAGGGCTTTTACTCGTAATCAGAATCTGACCATCGACATCGATAGTTTGAATGCCATTGATGATGACCTTGCGCCCCTTACACGCCGGGAATTCATACGGTTGGTTATCCACAGTAATGTTGCGCTGGCCCTCCTCGAACACCCAATAGGGATTATTAAGAATCCCTATCATTCCGGTAGCGACCTCAGCAATTTGTATCCTGTCGAGTGCGACGAGCTTTTCTCGGATGAAAAATTCCCCGTTGGGTTCCGACCGGTATAATAAATACGCTCTTACCATGTTTTGCCCATGGTCCAACGCCAGATTGACTTCGAACCGGTCTTTCGTTTCCTGAATCGCCACTTTATGAATTTTCACTGTTAAAGGCTTCGTCTCTCCCGTTAACCGAATATGCCCTACGCCATTTCGCGAATCGGGCGCTACGACTCGGTCTTCTCGGTTGAGAACGAACTGGGCCATAACTTTCTTGCCCCAACTGAAGGTGTGGATGGCCTTTGTCGTTCGATGCAACAGGATTTTCCCGGCTTCGAGCTTCAACACTCCGCGCCGGGGCTGATACGAAGCGTGTATCGTTTGCAGTTGGTGAAACGTTAACCAGGTTTTCGCCAAGGCATATAACGTATCCGTCTGGGTAGAAGGGAAGAAATATTCTCCGGCATGAAATATCGCACCGGATGCGGATCGGGCCTGCATCTTTTCGATAACCGTTACACATCGTTGCGCCAACGTCCACGCCTCCGGATCATGACCATATACGGTCATTAAGGCATGCGGAAAAAGCCAGTACGGCGTGCGAAACAGCGTCCAGTCCTGACCGCTGGGATACACGAATCCTCCATCCGGCAGTGAAAACCTTTTGAGATTTTCATAGATGCCCGCCACATTGTATAAAAGCGTACGGGGAACCTTGCGTCCCGTCAGCGAAAAATCCAGGGCATTGCCCAGGGACAGGCTCCACGTGGACATGTAATCCGGATGGACCATCCCATGATTTTCGAGGGTAAAGTCATCATACATGTTGGCGCCCGCGTAGAATTCAGAAACCTTGATACCCTCCAGGACGGCATCGGAATGGGCATCGGCCGGTCGTATAAAGGAAGACAGTGCCCAACGCAAAAACGCCCGTTCCCATCCGGGTCGCCGTGGATCCTCCGGCATCAAGAGAATCGCTACCGATAAAATCTGACTGTTCCAGGCATTTTCTTCCGCCTTGGTATCCCTTTCGATTTGATACGGCGGATCTTTTGTAGTAAAACGATCCGCCTCATGCGCCACTACGCGCCTTACGCCCGCTTGCACGTCCGGCGGAAGGTCCTTCCAGATCCACCAACTGCCGCGCCCGAGCATGTGCGCCCAATGCGCCGACTGCCACGCGTCCCCCCACTGCTTTCCGTCACTCGTCGGTTGGGCGCCGGTCCGGTGCGTGGTAACCAGGTACCGCATCATGGGAACGATATAGTCGGCCGATAAGGTGTGTCGGGATACTCCTACGATGCTTTCGTTATAGTGCCCGAAACGATACAGAAACGCCAATCCTGCTGCCGTTCCGGTGTTAGGACGAATCCAGTGTTCGCCGCTTTTGCTGTCGGTCAGCAACCGCAACGTATTATCCTTCTCCCAGGGATGCACCTGTCCCAGCAGATAGTGGGCTTGCTTTTGCGTCGCTTGATACACGCGATCGCACATTTGCTGCACTTCCGGTGAATGCGTACCCGTTGCGGCGTCCCAGATCATGGGCATGATATCATCGGAAGAGGTATCGACAGCTTGGGAGCGAAGAGAACTCACATATCCCGGGAGGAAAGCGAATACCAGGAAAAGAAGAAAAATAGATCTCATAAATAATCTCCCCATATAAAATTACCCGGTTATCTTCTTGCCCATATATTTTGATTGTGATCGGCAGGCCAATCTGGAATCGGAAGTCTCAAGGCTGGGCGGTATGCTTACACGAGCGCCAGCGAGTTTAAGCATGGTCGATGTCGGTCGAGTGGCGCCGCCAAGCGAGTCCGCGAGCTTGGGGCGGACGAATTTCTCTTTTCTCACAACTCACAACTAAACACTCATTTTGCATTGCTCATTGTTTATTTTGCATTTTACCTTGCTTATGGGTGAATCTTTTCATACCCAGGAACCTATCTCGTCAGGGGGGTATAACGTCTTGAGCCGATGGCGGCTTTTTCGTAGCCTTCCGGCCAGAAACTGAACGAAAAGCTCAGCGCCTCTCGCACCGGATCGATGCTTACAATAAACGCCCCGTACCAGTGGGGGAATTTACGGATAACCACAAAATCCGTGAAACTGTCGGCGATTCGCTCGATATCGAATTGATGCGCCACGGCAAGCGTGTATTTACGGTTGAGTTTATAACTGGCGCCGGCCGTCAGGAAATTGGCGTTGCGGGTCTGGGGGGGATTGCCGTCGTCAAAGGGATCGGCGTTGTTGATAAAGAGATTGCCGACGTAATAGCTGGTCCTGGGGGTTCGCTGGACGGCGACGCCGCCGTTGGCCTGGCTGCTCACACCGTTGTAGATATCGTAATTCAGCGCGCCGGTGACGGCCGTCGTATCGGAAATCAGCCACGTCCAGTCGCCCCGGGCGTGATCCGTCAGGCTTTGATTGAGCTGCTCCCGCCGGGCCAAACCCAGATTGGATAAGTCCGCATTTAAAAGCGAGGTATAACCGAACTGCTGCTCCGGACGAGTAAAAAAGAACTTATTGGGCAGATCGTTGTTTTCCAAGTCCGGCTCCACCAGGGTGATCGAGGCGTCAAAGCGGAGAAAATCCACGCTGTGTTTGTTTCCTTCCGGTCCCCGCTTGGTCTGCCAACGCTGACGCAGTCCGAAATTGAATACATCGGGATGTTTTGAGGTGGTTAGATCCGAATCGCTCCAGAAGGCATTAATCTCCGGAATCACAATATGGCGGAGGCGGTCGATATCCCAGAGTCGCGATTTCGCGTTCTCGTTGATGTGCCAGAACTGGGTGGCCGCCCGCAGTCCGCCGGCGCCCAGCACAAAACTGTTATCTATCGACGAATCATCGTACGCGTAGGTGCCAATCACGGTCGGCGCCACGTGTAAACCGGCAAAATGCAATGGCAGCGCCAACTCATGTCGGCTTACCGCAAAAGCGAAGTCACGCTGATCGAGCGTTTCCGGCAGATCCCACGGCTCCTGATGACCCGACAAGCCCGGTACGTCCCGCCCGCCCGCTCGCTCGCGAATGCGGGAAATATACCCCTCATGGGAATAGGTAAATATCTGGAAAAAATCCTGACCGGCGACGTGAAATCCCGCCGTCGGCAGTTCCGTCTGCGTATAATCGAAATCATTCAGGTGGAACTTGCTGAGAAAGTCAAACGCCCACTGGTCCCGCTGCTGCTTTAAATAAACCAGCGTCTCCTGTTCTTTCTCCGTATCGAATTCCGTCTTTTCCCAGCTTTCCAGGTAGGTCGGATCGCAGAAATAGCTGATCTCGAAGGTGCCCTGCCAATCCAGCGGCAGGAACTGACGATGACGCAAGCGCGCCCGCCCACGCCAGTCCTCGGGCGGGGATACGTCATCCAGGGCGTCAAACCGTCCCAAACGATCTTCTCCGTCGTCGTGCAGAATATAGGTACGGACATCGCCGAAGTAACGTTCTTGTTTATAATCCAGATCGATTCCGGTTCCCGGGCCCCGTTTGCTAAACTCATCCAGGTGGAAGGTGGAATCCACCCCTCGCGGCCGGCGCAGACCCAGGATCGAATCCAGGTACCACTCGCTCTCGATTCCCATGCCGAATTCCGAATTGTAGCTGGTACGGATCGTCTTTAAGGGCGATTGGGTGGCGGCCGTGTCGCCCGTCACTTGCGGCCAATAGAAAATCGGCAGGTCTTCCACGTTCGCCGTTACGTCCTGCAGTTCGAAATTGAACTGATCGGCCTCCCTCGGATCGACCGCATTATCGTTTTCGTCCACCGCCATCACGTCCGCAATCCGCGCTTGCAGAAAGGCATGAGGCTGATGGAATTCGTCGTTACTGATTTTTACCTGCTCGGCCTGGAATCGGTTCTGGCTCAACTGTCGGATCTTTTGCGCCCGTATGTATAACGGAATCGCCGGGTCCGGCAGCACCAGTCGCATTACGCCGTCCAGAACCAGTGCCCTTTGCTGGGTAAAGTCGTAATACAGCTTTTCCGCCGTAATTTGATAATCCCCTGCCTCCAGTACCACGTCTCCTTCCAGATAGATCCCGCTCACGATCTGTCCCAGGGAATCGGCATCCAGTCTCGTATTCGGGTCAACCAGTTCCAATATATGTTTCTGGGAGAACGCAACGGCATTCTGGGCCCGCAGTTCGAATAATACGTCTTGTTTCGGACGTCGCTGGAATACATATACTCCCCCGGTATAGACCCCGATATCCGTACCATCCGGTTGTGGAATTAAACGAAAATTGCCTTGTCCCAACGGCTGCACATACACCCGCGGCGGGAATTCCCATTTCTTCGAGTCGTTTTTGTGTGTCGTTTCGGATTTCTTCGCCTGCTTGATTTTCCGGTTCGGCGCTGTTTTGGTCTTGGATTCGGCTTTTTTCTTCGGCGCCGGTGCGACCTCTTTCGATGTTACCGATTCAGTGATCGGCGCCGGGGACTGGGTCGGGGCGTTCGGTGTCGAGGCTTTCGGGATCGGGGGTTTCGGAGTTAAATCGGGATAAAGCTGCGAGGTATATTTTTGCCTGAGTTTCCGGGCTTGCTGGTAGATAGGCTGGTCAAGGGCTGGTTTATCCTCGCGGGTTTCGGCCAATAGATATACTTTCCCCCGGGTCGCTAAACAGAACAGTACCGCCTGGCGATCCTCCTCGGATTTGATCACCGGCATCGATTTCGGGCGTACCTTCACATCCTCCTTCAAATAGCCCGTTATCTTATAGATAATCTCCCCGGAACCAGCATCTTTACTGGTTATAATCCAGATCACCCCCGTCTGACCCGTCAGTCGGCGTTCGCCGCAGCGGAGGACGGTCTTACCCTGCAGTAGAATCGCCTGGGCCCCCTGGGTACTCGTAAAGGTCTGGGCGTGGTCCGCCGTGATCCGCAGATCGGCCGAATCGATTTCGCTAACGGACGGTCCGGCTCCCCACGTAACAGTAGGAAGAACGAGGAACAGTATCGCCCATCCCCCCCTAAACCGGTTCCCCGGCCGGCTCAATGCAGCCCTGCCCGGGGGAGGGAGTAAATGATTATGTGATATAGGTTTCCAGTATTCTTTCACGTACGTCTGCCCTTTTGACCGTGCTATTATAGGGACCGCGCCATCGTTTGCCAGTATAAACCCACTTATCCAGGAAAAGTGAAAATTACAAAACAAACCCAATTTTGACCGAATCCCTTGAAAACACTTAATTTATGAAATTACGGTCGTAATCGGGACGATATAATAGGGTTACGGGAATAGTAAAACAGGAGAGATACAAATGGCCAGACAGAAAAAGCAGATCAAAACGATTGGCGTGATGACCGGTGGCGGAGATTGTCCGGGGCTCAATGCGGTGGTGCGGGCGGTGACCAAGACGGCGATCAATAAGTACGACCTGTCGGTGGTAGGGATCTTGGATGGATTTCTGGGACTGATCGAAAGCCGGATGCAATCGTTGGGCTGGAAAGATGTAAGCAATATCCTGACCGAGGGCGGGACCATCCTGGGTACGAGCAACAAGGCCAATCCCATGAAATACCCGGTGACGCTGGAGGGTAAGGAGCATCTCATGGACGTGCGGGACAACTGTGTACGGCACGTCAAGGAGATGGGGATCGATGCGATCATCGCGATCGGGGGCGACGGGACGATGAGCGGGGCGGCGGGATTGGTTCAGAAAGGTCTGCCCTTTATGGGAGTGCCGAAAACGATCGATAATGATATCTGGGGGACGGAGATCACGTTCGGTTTCAATACGGCGGTAGTAACGGCGGTGGACGCCCTAGACAAGGTGCACACGACGGCGTCGAGTCATCATCGGGTGATGATCGTGGAAGTGATGGGTCGCTATGCCGGGTGGATCGCACTGCACGCGGGGGTGGCCTCCGGCAGCGATGTGATCCTGATCCCCGAGATCCCTTACAGTCTCAAGAAGATCTGCGATTTTGTCCGCCAGCGGAGCCATCACGATAAGCGGTTCAGCATTATCACAGTGGCAGAAGGAGCCAAGGAGAAGGGCGGCAAGATGGTGGTCAAACGCCGAGTCAAGAATTCTCCCGATCCGATTCGGCTGGGCGGGATCGCCAGCAAGTTGGCTTTTGATATCGAGAAAAAAACCAAGCTGGAATGCCGGGCGGTGATCCTGGGTCACGTGCAGCGGGGCGGTACGCCAAGTGCTTTCGATCGCACGCTGGCCACCGATTTCGGTCATTATGCCGTGGAACAGTTAATGGAAGGTATAAAGAATCGTCTGGTGGTCCGCAAGCACGGCGAAATGGCAACGATCCCGATCACCCAGGTGGCGAACAAGGTTCGTACGGTGCCGCCAAACCATCCGCTGATTCGCGCCGCCCGCGCCGTGGGGACGATTTTTGGGAATGAGTGATAAGAAGTTGTGAGTTGTGGGTTGTGAGTTGTGAGTAGGGG
>CAZNQT010000033.1:0-17471 GCA_964574885.1 uncultured Pirellulales bacterium | reverse complement strand
GCCTATCGCTGCTACCGGACGAAGGATACCACCGTTTATCGAACTGCCTTTAGGATTGGTCATGAAGCTAAAGCCTCAGCTTCGTTTTCGAATATAGGAAAAATGCTATCCAGCCGGGAGATCTCTAAGATGCTGCGAACCCGCTGTTGTACTCCAACCAGCTTGATTTGCCCTCCGTAACGTCGGCTCAATTGCATGGCCTCCACGAGTGTCGCCAGACCGGATGAATCCATAAAATCTACCTGACTCAGGTTGATCACCATCGTTTCTGGCTTCTCGTTCATCACCTCCAGGAGACGCTCGCGCATCTCAACCGAACGATGCAGATCAACATCCCCGGACAAGGCCAGAACCGTGACGCCGTCTTCGCGGCGGATGTTTTGAATCACGCTCTCTGAGTTGCTGTTTGATCTTGTCATTTTGCCTTCTCGATTCTGGAGCCTCCGCAGCCTGTCTTTACCACGGAGGTTGTGTTACGGCAGTCCGCCGGTTGAATTATTTTTACCATACGCAATTGCATGCCTCCCTCCGACACACAGGAATATTCCACCTCATCCATAACTGTTTGGATAATGTGTACTCCCAGTCCGCCGGGGCGCAATTCGTTCAAATCTCGACTTTTGATGGTTTTCGGATCCACGTGTTTACCGAAATCCCTTACTACGATTTCCAGGGCTGGTGTTTGCTTCCGATAATTAGGAATCTGCGAAAGCTTGATAATAATCGGTTTTTCACAGGGGCCGCCGTAACTATGTCGGATCACGTTCGTGAGCGCCTCATCCAGTGCCAGCGTCACTCCGTCAGCATCCTGGCCCTGTAAACCGGAAATCTCTACGGCTTTACGTACCGCGGCTCTGGCCACGCATAAATACGCCGGATTGGCAAGGATCGATAATTCAATTTGGCCCGCTTTTCCATCTGTTTTCATTATATCCTGATGCTCCGATTTTCTGAATCATGCCCATTTCTAATAATCTTATCGGCCTGCTGACCGCTTTTGTTTGATTGCCAAATCAAATTTTGATTTTATTATCGGACCTCACGCGAGCTGGATCCTTTACGGCTCTCTCTTTGAGGGAAATTAATCCCTAAGCCGGTTCAGTCGGTATCATAGTAGCAATGGGTGCCGCCGCCAAGCGAGTCAACGAGCCTGGGGGGTGATTTATACCCAATAGAAAATTATGCGTTTTTTCAAATTTACTCTTTGCTATAAGGTTAAACCATACAGTAGAAAAAGTCCATACCTTACTCTTGGGCCCACCTTGCTGATTTTTATATAGAAAGACTCCTTGTCTCGCGATATATTAAATACCTATGAAACGCAGACGTGAGTTAGGACCGAAGAAAATTGGAAATCGCCGGGCCTTGAGGAGGTATTTGTTGTTTGCCCTGCTGGCCGCGGTAGTGGGTGCGGGCCTGGCGTATTTGGCATATTATCTGCTCCGTTTTGCTCCGGAGCCCGAACCGGATTCGGCGGCCCCGCTCTACCGACAATTGCCCGGGATGATTGCTATCGTTACGGTGATTACGGTCCTTGCCTTGCTCTTTTTCGGCGTGAGGGCTTATATGATGGGCAAAAAAGTCCGACACTCCATTCAAAGCAGTCGCAAGAAATTCAAGCGATGAGGGATGAGTTCTCCGTGCTCGGTTCTCAGCAGGAAGTGAATCCGTAGATTTGGCGGACTCGATCCAACTTTTTTTCTTTGGTTATTCGTGCATTCGATATTGATTCGTCATTCCGGTTTCGCCATTCGTCATTACATCAATACCAAACCGTAATAATCAAATGCTGCTCGGCACGTTTGCCTTCTACTACGCCCACGGTTGTGTTGCTGAATTTGACCTCAATATCCGGATGCTCATCCAACCAGTCGTTGATGAGTCCATCCAGGTAACTCATGGCCGTATCACTCAGTTTGGTATGGAAGGTTCGAACCCGAGTCGCCCCCCGGCCGGTTAAATTGAGCGGCCGACGAAAATCTTGTTCCTTGCTTTTTGCGCTGATGCCCGTCTCAGCGCTGAAACCATGGATTTTACTGGGCACATCTGCCTTCGCCGTCAATTCGCCCGTTTCCTCAAACGGATCGCCTCCTTCGATCTGAATCGGCGGAGCATCCTCTATCGGCTCATCGTCAATATCCAAAGGAATTCGTTCGACTTGCGGATCATTCTCTTCCGCGCTCATAATGCTCTCCTAATCAAAATGCCCAAGACTCCTTACGCCACACGTACTCGATATAGGTACGGATCGGAAATACCAGTATAACCATAGTGCCAGGACGGGTCAACAACACAATGTGAGGAAAACTCCATAGGTAAAATTAAAACATCGCTGAAATCTACAGATAGATTCATTACGGAGAACTGAGAACTAATTTCAACTTGCCTTCTTACAAATAAATGGTCATATTGAAATACATGAAAATTATCGCTGACGAAAACATCCCTTATGTTAAAGAGGTTTTTACCTCCTTAGGTCAGGTTCATTGTGTCTCGGGTCGTTCGATGCATCGCGATCTGCTCCGCGATGCCGACGTCCTTTTGGTACGTTCCATTACGCCGGTGGATGCGAATCTCCTCGAGGGCGCCAACGTACGCTTTGTCGGATCCGCTACCATCGGCGCCGACCATATTAACAAAGACTATCTCCGGGAGCGCGAAATCGCCTTTGCCAGAGCTGCCGGTTCTAATGCCAACTCCGTCGCCGAATATGTCATCACGGCTTTACTGGTCCTCGCCCAACAGAATGGTTGCGATCTGCAGGGTAAAACTTTAGGAATCATCGGCGTGGGCAATATTGGCTCTCGCGTGGAAATCATGGCCCAAACCCTCGGTCTAAACGTCCTGCCTAATGATCCGCCCCGGCAACGGAAAACCGGCGAGGAGCGCTTTGTCGAGTTGAGTAAAGTGCTCGAAGCGGATTTCATCACCCTACACGTCCCGTTAACTCGTACTGGTCCTGACCCGACGTATCATTTATTTAACGAAACAATCCTGCAGCAATTGAGCCCCCAAACGGTCCTGATCAACACCTCCCGCGGCGCCGTCGTGGACAACCTGGCCCTCAATATCCAACTCGCCAATCATGCCTTAGGCACCACCGTATTGGATGTCTGGGAAAATGAGCCGAATCTGAACCTGGATCTGTTAGCGCGAATCGCTATTGCCACCCCCCACATCGCCGGGTATTCCCTGGACGGTAAAACCAACGGCACCGCCATGCTCTATGAACGCTTATGCCGCTTTCTCGACATCACCCCGCAAGTCCGGATCCAAAACCTCCTGCCCCCGCCTATCGTTCCTGAATTGACGCTCGATGCCGATCAATCCGACCAACAAGTCCTCAACCAGGCTATGACCGCGATCTATGACATCCTCCGCGATGACCGCCAATTACGACAAATTACCCATCAACCTCCCGATCAACGGGGTAAATTCTTCGACCAACTCCGTAAAAACTACCCCATTCGTCGCGAAGCCCACAATACCCACGTAATCCTCACTCGCCCCCATCCCCCACTTACTGAAAAACTCCACCAACTCGGTTTTGCGTGTAGGTAATGGCTGCTCGTGTGCCTGGCGCTGTTTGCGGAGAACGAGAATTTGTGCGGGTTATAACAATTATACTAATTATAACTAAACTTTTGCAAAACTCTTGTTATAATAATCCACTAGATAAATTACTCAAACTGACCATCGATCATTTTGAGTAAATTATGATAGTTCTGTTTGGGATGATAAATTTTTCCGTTATGTAAGGAATTTCACTTGACCCGGTTTCTCTGATTCGGTTAAAATACTATATGATAGGATTCGACGGCATGGAAGCTGTTCTCTATTGACGTCGGATTTCTTTTTTTTCTAAGGATCTAGAATTGGATTTGTAGCTTCGGCGAGCATGTAGGGAGAGAGATACCGTTCTGTTTCGTCAATGCTTGTAAGCGGACTCTTAATACGCATTATACCTAACGAAAAGTAGTAGATGAAATCGAATATCAGTAACCAGGTGTTTGAATGGTTATTGGCCCAATGGGCCGGTTTTGGGGAAAATCCTGCCGATCTGTTCCCTTCCCTTCGCGAGGCGGATTTGACCGATCTGCAGGTCCAGCTCGACAATGCGATTCAGAATGCCCAGTCAGCCAGGACAACCGTTCCCATACAGAATATCCCCGGTTCCTGAAAACTATCTAACACTTCTGCCTTATCTGAGCCTGTTCGCGTTTCCAGTAATGAGTTGTCTTACATCTGTTCGATGGTCTGGATGCCTAAAAGTCCCAGACCGTGCCGGATGGTTTGGGCGGTCTGATAGCACAGCAACAGGCGAGTCGAACGGGAATTCCCCTGAGCCTTCAGGACCGGGCAGTTCGTGTAAAATCCGCTAAAGGCCTGGGCCAGCTCATATAAATAACCGGTTAGTAGATGCGGTCGTAAATCCCGCGCCACCGTTTCGACGATTTCGCCGTAACGCAGCAATAGCTTCGCCAGCGCCAGTTCCTCCGATTCCGTCAGCTCCAACGCATGGTCCTGAGCGAGTAAATCAACGGGATTGATCTCGCCCTTACGAAAGATGCTTTGCACCCGGGCGTAGGCGTACTGCATATAGGGCGCCGTGTTACCTTCTAATCCCAACATCTTGTCCCAGTCAAACACGTAGTCGCTGACCAGATTATTCGACAGATCAGCGTACTTGACCGCCCCGATACCGACGGCGTGGGCGATTTCAGCCTTTTTATCATCCGGCAGACCGGGATTCTTATCTTCCACGACTTGTCTTGCCCTCGTAATCGCCTCGTCCAGTAAATCCTTGAGTTTGACATTTTCGCCCGAGCGGGTTTTGAAAGGTTTGCCGGCCTTGTCCAGTACGCTGCCGAATGGTACATGTTCCAGTTTTATATTTTCATCCACCCACCCGGCCTGATGCACGCAGGCGAATAACATCTCGAAGTGCAGTTTCTGCCGCGCATCGGTCACATAGATAATCCTCTCCGCCTTCAAATCTCCCACCCGATACCGTATCGCCGCCAGGTCCGTCGTCGCGTACAGATACGCCCCGTCGCTCTTCTGCACGATCATGGGCAGCGGCTCGCCCTCCTTCGTCTTGAACCCCTCCATGAATACGCATTTCGCTCCCTCTGATTCCTGAATCATATTAGCCACAGAGAGCTCAGAGATTACAGAGGGTAATTTATCATTGTAAAAACTCTCCCCACATACATCATCCCATCCCAACTTCACTCCTAGTTGCTCATATATTTCATGACAAGCATTTAATGAAACTTCACGTGCTTTATTCCAAAGTGATGTGATTTCCGGATCCCCCGATTGTAACTTCAAAGTATATTCCCGAAATTTTTCGTTAAGTGTGGGATCGATTTCGGAACGCTTTTGCATGTCCCTGTAATTTTTTTCTAATTCATCGAGAGTAATTTCTCTCTTAAGTGCTGCTTTCGTTTTGCCTACGGGCTTTATTGTTTTCTTATCTATATTTTCAGATAACTTAATGGCATAAATCACCATACCCATCTGGAGGCCCCAGTCGCCGACATGGTTTTGGCGAATGACTTTTTTATTGGCGTCGTCACGGGAGGTGTTTTCGTCATCATACCAGAATTCGAGGATGCGGGCGATGACGTCGCCGATGATCGTGGAGCGCAGGTGCCCGACGTGCATCTGCTTGGCGATGTTGGGACTGGAAAAATCCACCACCGTGCGCGGCGGATTTTCAACCGGATCGACACCGAGTCGTTTGTGATCTTGAATCGCCTCAGCCAGCCGTTGGGCTAGCCAGTCCGGTTTCAGGCGAAAGTTGATAAACCCCGGCCCGGCAATCTCCGGCGGCTCGCATAAATCAGCTACGTCCAGGTGCTCCAGGATGGTTTCCGCCAACTGCCGGGGATTCTGTTTCAACTTTTTGGCCAGCCCCATGACACCGTTAGCCTGGTAATCGCCGAACTTTGCATCCTGCGTCGGCTTGACAATCCCCGGCGCCGACTGGCCCGTTGCCTTCTCGACGGCATTTATTACCCGTTCTTCCAGTATGTCCACAATGGGTTTCATTATCTTCCTTAAATGTTATAGAACAGGGATAGCATAGAGGAAACAAAATTGCACGGATTTTCTGCCGGAGTTGACAGAGTGGGCATCCTTAGGATCAGGGAAAATACCACAATACCGGCAGTACGCCAATGTCGTGAAGCACTTCAAGCCAATCCTCAATCTCAGGGATCAGAAGCACAAAAGCCGTATCTATGGCAATTCGTCGAATCGCACGAGTATAAATCGTAATCGTTTCCGGACTTTTATAGTTGCGAAAACGAGGCCAAAATCGGGGAACGGACAGCCGATACCGTCGATATTCTTCGCCGAACAGAATGTCCAGATGTTTTTCCTCCATAAGGACGACGGCTACATGGGCGGGCGCCATGACCGCCAGGGAAAAAGCGAGCATGATCAGGTTTTCGAAGCAAAGACCGGCGCCGATGACGAGTAGAAACGTACCGATGTACAAAGGATTTCGACACAGGGAATAAGGCCCCTGGGTTATGAGTTGCTTAGATTTGCGGCCGCCAATGAAACAAATACACCAGATGCGGATCGCGAGCCCCGACAGCAAAAACAGATATCCCGTCAGTTCGACATAAAAGGCGATTTGTGAGTATTCCGGCCAGGTGGGGCGAACAAAGACGGCCAGAAAAATAACCGGTAAAAAAATCCATCTTAGAATTCGAATCCGTAATTTTCGCCAGTTCATTTTACACTTCCACTCGCATCATACACCCTACCCGCCTCTCAGAATATATGAATAAAATAGAGACAAACATTATGCATGCATAATCTTATTATTATATTTCTCGTAAAGAATGAATTGTCTGAGAAGATCCCAATTCATGTTATTACGAATTGTGTATCTTCTGCATCAGCCAGGCCATGTTCTCGCCGAGGACCTGCATGGTTTGGAGACCCTCTTCGTCCTGCTCGACGTCGCCGATCTCCCGGCCGACGCCCAGGTTCCAGTAAATCGAGCCGGGTATGATCATCTGGCCGATCAGGAAGAAATGATTGATGGAATCGAAGGCGTGTACGAATCCGGCCCGCCGCGCCGCTACGATAGCCGCACCGACCTTACGGCGAAACATATTGCCGTTGGCCCGACCGACGTAGCCCACCCGGTCGATCAAGGCCTTGGTTTCCGCCGTGATGTCGGCGAAATAGACCGGCGACGCCAGCAGTATCCCATCCGCCGCCGCCATTTTTTCAATACAGTCGTTGACGATGTCGTCGTCGATGACGCAGCGTCGATTTTGCTTCTTTTTACAGGTTCCGCAGGCCGTACACCCGCGGATCGTTTGACCCGCCAACTGCACCAATTCCGTCTCGATCCCTGCCGCTTCCAGTTCCGTAAACACCCGCCGAATCAATATCGCCGTATTCCCGTCTTTCCGCGCACTACCGTTAAACGCTACTACCTTCATTTTTGACTCCATTTTCGTAGTGTGAGGCCTTGCTTCCTTCGGAGCCGTTATTCGAAACCGGGCCCCACACGGTTGATCATTTCCAATGGTTGTTTTCGGTTTGCTATGTCAAAAGACTTAAGCCAATCCGATAATCCCTGGGGATCGACGCGAGGAGAAACATCGGCATTTTTCGTCAGGTACGCGATAAATTTCCCTTCCGGATTGATAATTTTAGGCGGCTTGTCGGCGTCCGGATTGAATGCCGACAAGTCCGAAAACTCATCGCCGTACTTACCGAATTCGTTGAACAGGCTTTTTTTATTCGTTTCGCTGCGATACACGCTGAATTCGTTGAAAAGCGAATTCGGATCAAACTCATCAAATTGTAGATTTCCTAAAAAATGATTGTCTTGAGCTACGATCGTAGCGCCGATCAGGTTCTTAAAATTTGGTTGATTTAATGCAGAGGAAGATCGTACCGCAGGGGCGGAAAACGTTCTCATTCCTCTCGACGGCGCCTGTTTTACCTGCGGCGGTTGATTCGCTGCCTTTTCTCTTTCCGGGGTAGATATTTTTGTGGAGGAAATCTCTATTTCCGGTGATTCGGGGACGGAATCCGTTTTGACTTGTCGGCAACCGAATACCGCTACCAAACTCATCAGCAAAAAAAGAAGTATTGATTTAAATAAAATTGGATTCACCTCAGTACTATCCAACTATCATATTGTTTCCGGGATTTTTCTATGCAAATACTACCCCAATTATTCTGTGGTTTCATCTCGCGGCCATTCGATTTTCGGCGCATCGCCCCAGAGGAGTTCCAGGTCGTAGAAGTTTCGGTATTCCTCGTCGAACAGGTGCACGACGGTATCGACAAAGTCGATAACGGCCCAGCGGCCCTGCTCGACGCCGGCGCGGCCGTAAATGGAAAAGCCCTTTTCCTCGCCCAGTTTCCCGATTTCATTCGCGACGGCACGGATCTGCTGATTGCTGGTTCCCGTGCCGATCACGAAATGCAGCGCCACCGGACTTAAGCCCGCCAACTCTAATATTACGATGTCCCGACAATGTCGATCCTGAGCCAACCGCGCGATCTCGCACGCCAATGTCCGACTCGCTGCGACAGCTTCATTCGGATCCGATGGATTCGTAGGTTGTTCTGCAGAAGTCACGATCTATGGTTTTCCCGATTTCCTTTTCTTTCTATGTCATTCCTGCGCAGGCAGGAATTCATCTTCTACTTCGTGTTCCTTGACTTCTGCCTGCGCAGATGCAACAATGATATTCCACTTAAAAATCAGCACCTCCAATGATTCTTGGAGGTGCTCAGAATTTATAACTCAATTTCAATATCAAAATCATTCACGTTATAATATTTCTTGCCGTAAACTGTAAACGGTCAACGGTGAACTACTTACTCTTTTACTTCATACTCCGCGTCAATTACGTCGTCGTCTTTTTTCTTGTCATCTTTAGCGTCCGCTGGCTCATCGGTAGCCGGGGCGCCCGCGCCGGCGGCGCCGCCCTGCTGCTGCGCCACCTGCTCATACATGATCTTACCCAGCGTCTGGCTGGCCGTACTCACGTTTTCCATCGCCTTCTTGATGGCGTCCACGTCCTCGCCCTTGATCGCTTCCTTCAGATTGTTAATCGCCGACTCCACCTTGGCACGCTCTTCCGCGGGAACTTTCTCGCCGTGTTCTTTCAAGGTGTTTTCCGTGGCATACACCATTTGGTCTGCCTGGTTTTTCATATCGATCACTTCACGCCGTTTTTTATCATCGTCGGCGTGCTGCTCGGCTTCTTTGGTCATCCGATCGATCTCCTCATCGCTCAGGCCGGAGGTACCTTTAATTTCGATCGACTGCTCCTGTCCGGTGGCCAGGTCCTTCGCCGAGACGTTCAGAATCCCATTCGCGTCAATATCAAACGACACCTCAATCTGCGGTACTCCGCGCGGCGCCGGCGGGATTCCCGTCAATTGGAATCGACCCAGCGTGCGATTATCTCGGGCGAATTCTCGTTCGCCCTGGAGCACGTGGATATCTACCGAGGGCTGACTGTCCGACGCAGTGCTGAACACTTCCTTTTTTGACGTCGGTATCGTCGTGTTCCGCTCGATCAGCCGGGTCATGACGCCGCCCAGCGTCTCTACGCCCAGCGACAATGGCGTTACGTCCAGCAGGACGATATCATCTTTGACGTCTCCGCCCAGAATGCCGCCCTGGATTGCGGCGCCCACCGCGACCACCTCGTCCGGATTAATGCTTCTATTAGGCTCTTTGCCGAATAGATCCTTCACCAACTGCTGCACCCGCGGTATCCGGATCGAACCGCCCACCAGTACGACCTCGTCGATATCCGAGGCGGACAGTTTCGCGTCCGCCAGTGCTTTTTCGCACGGTATCCGCAGCCGCTGAATCTCTTCGGAAATCAAATTCTCAAACGTGCTCCGGGTAATCGTCATCTGCAAGTGTTTCGGTCCGGATTGATCCGCTGTAATGAACGGTAAGTTGACCGTCGTTTCCACGGAGGTACTCAATTCGCACTTGGCCTTCTCGCAGGCTTCCTTCAGTCGTTGCAGTGCCATGGGATCGTTCCGAAGATCGATGCCTTCTTTTTTCTTAAACTCATCCGCCACGTGTTTGATGAGTCGCTCGTCCAGGTCGTCGCCGCCCAGATGGGTATCGCCGTTGGTGCTCAACACTTCTACGACGTTATCTCCGATATCGAGAATGGAGATATCAAACGTACCGCCGCCGAAATCGAAGACGGCGATTTTTTCGTTCGCCTTCTTCTCCAACCCATACGCCAGCGCCGCCGCCGTCGGCTCGTTGATAATTCGCTCGACTTTCAGCCCGGCAATCTGACCTGCATCTTTGGTCGCCTGACGCTGGGCGTCGTTGAAATACGCCGGCACTGTAATCACGGCCTGATCCACCTTCTCGCCGAGATAATCTTCCGCCGTGTGCTTGAGATCCTGCAGGACCATCGCCGAGATCTCCGGCGGCGTATATTGCTTACCTCGCGCCTCGACCTTAACCAACTCATCCGGTCCGCCCACGATTTTATACGGAACGATCTTTTCCTCCGCCGCCACCTCTTTATGACGTCGTCCCATGAATCGTTTTATCGAATAAATCGTATTTTGCGGATTGGTCACCTGCTGATGCTTGGCGATCTGCCCCACCAACCGTTCGCCCTTGTCGGTAAATCCCACTACCGAAGGCGTCAGCCGGGAACCTTGGGCGTTGATCAGCACTTTAGGCTGCGTTCCTTCCATCACCGCCACAACCGAGTTCGTTGTTCCTAAGTCAATTCCAATTATCTTTGACATATCTCTGACTCCTCATTTCTCAAGCTCAGATACATATTTTTCACAAAACATCTCCCTCCTACTTTATTGAGCAAAGCCCGTGCCAACGGGAATGCACGATTTGGTAAGTTATTGTAATCAAGTAAGTTACAAAAATTCACCGACCTGAAAATAAGCCCTGACAACATGTCATCCAGACAGGTTCTGACAGTTTAACTGCCAACTTAACACGGGTGCTGCCGCCAAGCCTAAAAAAAGCCCCCTCTGCCAAGAGGGGAACGAATACGACGGGTGGCGCCGCCAAGCGAGTCTTCGAGCTTGTTTGCGTAAAAAAACACCGGATGGCATGCTCAAGTGCGCGTGAACGAGTGTGCTACGGCCATCTTAGCCGTGTTCTTTCATCGGGTGGCAGACTCAAGCGAACAAAAAAGCCCCCGCCGCAAGGCGGGGGATTGATCGCTTGGGATTGGCAATTAACCTGAGATTCCCCCAACCTGCTTAACCTCCGCAATCAATTTTTCCGTTAATTCCGCGTCCTTCGATTCCGCGATCAGTCGCATAATGGGTTCGGTATTACTCGCCCGCAATTGCACCCACCCTTCCGGCAGATCGATCCGAATTCCGTCGCGAGTGTCGATTTGCACCGAACCTTGCTCCGCTTGCTGTTCGTAGTGCCGCTGAACTTTGGCCAAAATCGCCGGGGCTTGATCCGGTCCGATTGTAAACTTGGTCTTGACCATGTGATAACGCGGTATCTCAGTAACTAATTCGCTTACCGTTTTGCCCGTTTCGGCCATTAATTGCAAAATCAGCGCCATTCCGACCAGGCTGTCACGCACCGGCACTACCCGGGTATCGATCACACCGCCGTTGCCCTCGCCGCCGATCGCACAATTCTCCGCCAGCATGGTATTAGCGACGTGCGCTTCTCCCACCGGCGTGCGAATCACCCTGCCGCCCGCCGCTCCGGCGATATCGTCGATCATCCGCGACGTCGATAGATTCACCGCCGAAGGCCCCTGCTTCTTGCTATAGACATACTTGGCTGCCAGGGCTAAGGTATATTCCTCCCCGATATAATTGCCTTTTTCGTCGATGACCGCCAGCCGATCTGCGTCCGGGTCCTGGGCGAATCCGATCGCCGCCTTATGATGAATCACTTCCGGGCCCAGGTCCGCCAGGTTGGCCGCCGTCGGCTCCGGCGTGTGGGCGAACAAGCCGTTCGGTCGGTTGTTCAGGTGAATCAACTCGCAGCCCAGCGCCGACAGCAGTTGCGCCGTTACGACGCAGCCGGCCCCGTTAATACTGTCCAGCACCACCTTAAACCGCTTGGACTGAATTAAATTCCGGTCGCAGATCTGCAGCACGATATCCGTATGCACCGCGTGGGCCTTACTGTTTTGAGTCACCTGGCCCACTTCCGTCGCAGGCTGCAACTCAAATTGTTTATCGTAGTAGAGCTTTTGGATTTGAGTAATCTGATCCGCCGGATATGCGATCCCATCGCCGCGTAATAGCTTGATGCCGTTCCATTGGGTGGGATTATGCGAAGCCGTGATCACCACTCCCCCTTCGGCTTTCAGAAACCGGGTCATCAGCGCCACTCCCGGCGTCGTCACGATGTCGATTTGCGTCACGTCGCACCCGGTTGCCATCAGACCGGCTGCTATAGCATGGGCAAGCATCTCGCCCGAAGGACGACTGTCCCGCCCCAGACAGACCTGAGGTCGCGATTCTTCTGTTCTCTGACGACGTAAAAATGTTCCGTACGCCTGGGCGAACTCCACTGCCACCGAAGGCGACAATGATTCTCCCACAATTCCCCGCACGCCGCTGATACTGATGATTAATGGTGCCATAGTGACTGTAGGTATAATGATTACAAAACGTTACGTCAAGAACAACCCGTTCCGATTGCGATTCACGGAAATTGGATAGCCGACAGCAGCGGTTGATACAAGGATTCGCCGTTTACCGATCCGGTCATGATGACGATTCCCGCGCGTTTTTTCGGATTAAACTCGCTGTGGCAGCGAAAACCGGTTCCGTTGGACCCGCTGTGCCAGACTCGAATACCATCGCCTTTCGTTTTTCCCACCACCCATCCTAAACCCCGGTGCACGGATACGCACTGAGCGGGACCGGTCCGGGGGATTTTTTTCCCGTGGTTCCCGTGGATTTCAATGGTAGGCGTCAACATCTCTGCGATCGATTTACGACTCAGCGAATAAGCCGCGGACCGGTCTTCTTTCATCACCTCAATAATAAACCTGGCATAGTCATCCGGCGTACAATACAGAGAATACGCTGCGTTGCCCTGGCGGAACAGGGTCCGCTTCGCCTTGACGGCGCCGTTTTCATCATGGCCGGCGGACGCCAGTTTGCTGTAACGATCCTCCCACACATAGCTGCTGGAGGTCATGCCCACCGGCTCAATCAACATCTCTTTCATAAGAGTATTTAATGGTTTGCCGGTTATCTGCTCCACCACCCGCTGCAAATACAGGTACCCCTCGCCCGAATACCCATATTGGGTGCCGGGCTTGAACAAAATCGGTAGAGACCCGCCTTTCCGCCAGCCGCCCTCACGCCAGTTGGGAAAACCCGTCCTGTGGGTCAGAACCATTCGTGCCGTTATGAGTTTATGCTGCGGTTCATCCTTAAGGTAAGGCTCCGGAAGATACTCCACCAACGGCTTATCCAAATCCAGCTTCCCCTGCTCCACTAATTTCAGAACGACATACGTAAACGCCACCTTGGACATGGAGCAGGCCTCAAACACGGTATCGGGAGTAACCTTCTCCGGCTTGCCGGCGCGAACCACTCCATACCCCTTATGCCAGGCAATGTGCCCGTCGTAAATGATCGATATCGAAACGCCCGGAACCTGTCTATCCGCCATCAGCAGCGGCGTCAGAATATCGAGCTTCTGCGTTACTGACTCCAGACTGGGTTCGGCATCCGGCGCCGTTATAGCCAGGCCGAGGCACTTCTCACCCGGTGTAAACTCAATAGTCATACATACCGGTTTTCCGTCCTCGCCCAGGGTAAACTGCACCGGCGCATCAATATCCTCTATCATAAATTCCGTTTTACTATGCGGCAGCAAAGCAAATGTGCCGGCGCTGGAACCCTCAATCAGCAGGTCGCTCTTATCTCCTCTTTTGATTTGGGCTTGATAATTATCCGGAAATTGATATGCCCCCACGTATCGGTCCAGAACCTTGGTGTCGAGACGGATGAGATCGGCAGGAGCAGATGATTCCGTCAGAGGAACCAATTTAGGATTCGTCTTAGGCTCGGATACTTTAGCGTCCAGAATCATGCCCAGCAATTTCAGCCGCTTTTCAGTATTCACGCTATGCCGGGTTCCCTTGGCACAACGGGTAAGTCCCAAATCCCACCAGGTATTGACGCGATGAACGAAGACCAGATCCGCTCCGGGCGCCACCGTAATACAGTGCCCGCCGAATCCCCGCGCGGCGTAGGCCCCCAGTGACTGAAAGGGCTCGCCGCGAATCGTCCACCACAAATAGCCGTAGCCGCGCGCATCATCCACGGTGGAGTACGAGGTGGTACTTTCCCGAATCCAGGCTTTAGGAATGACTTGTCGGTTCTTCCACTTGCCTTCGCGTAGGAACAACAGCCCGAATCGAGCCATATCCCTGGCCGACATGCGAAACGGATATGCGGGATAAATCGAGTGTTCTTTTTCCAGATGGTAGTAGCCGTCCCGCACTCGGTAATCCTGCATTTGCAGCGGGTCGGCTATCCGGGTCTTGAACTCTTGAAATATTGTCGAGTTCGTTAGGCGGTCGAAGATCGCACCCAGTACGTTGAAGTCCCAATTGTTGTAGTAATAAAACGTGTCGGGAGCGTGGCTGCCGCGCGGCGGACGCGACTTCTTCATCCCTGCCGTTTCATAGGCGGCCGGATGATATACTCCCGACCGGGCTTTCAGTAAATCTCGAATCCGCGCCTGTTTTTCCGACTCCGTCAGCGGCGGGTCGTCGTTGATGTTCAGTTCTGCCATGGTCGTATCGAGGTCGATTTTCCCTTCTTTTACGTAAATGCCATACAGCGCGCTTAAAAAACTTTTTCGGACCGAGTGACACATATATCGTTTTTCGATGGGCCCCCAATGGGTGAGCACGGCGCCTTTATAGATTACCATAACCGCCGCCGAGCCAATCTCCTCTGAATATTGTCGGGCCTGGGCCAACTGGGCCGAAGAAAAACCGGCTTCCTCGGGGCTCGCGTACGAAACCCATGTCGCGCCGGGATAGATCTCCTTCGCGTGCAAGAATTCCGAGTTACAACCCAGTGCTCCGAAAACCAGCGGCAAAACAGAAAAAACAAGCAGGACAGATACGCAACCGCGATTCATAAGGCACATCCTTCCATAAATATTCCTAAAACCATTTTTCTCATAGCTCATAGTTTCTGAGCGCCCCCTCATATCCTTTCCCCTTTTTCCTGTGTGAAAACAATAATGTTTCATACAATATAACGTGGATGGGTGGCGCCGCCAAGCGAGTCTTCGAGCTTGGGGGTGGTTGATACAAACTGTATGATCCTTTTTGCATTTCCACTTACTTGTTAAGTATTATAGCGAATGGATTCTGAAAATAAACGGACGGATCAAAATAAAATCCCTTTCGTTCGATCCATCCGTTAAATAAGCGTAAAGAAGGGTTCCAATCTTACCGGCTGATCGCTGCCTCCAGCTTCTCCAGCAGTGAATTAATTTCCATCTCCTGCCGACCGATTTGCGTTTCCCAGATTACCGGTTTTTCCGGATTCTCCATAAACGTCTTCACCTTGCGACAGGCCAGGATCACCGTCGCGTGGTTTTTATTGCCCATAAAACGACCGATCTCCGGGAAGCTCATCGTCGTATGTTTGCGGGCCAGGAACATGGCGATCGCACGGGCCAGGCGGATTGTACGCGTCTTCTTGGAGGAGTGCACGTCCGCAGGCGTGATCCCGAAGAACGTCGTCACCGCCGCTTCGATATCTGACAAGTGCACTATCGGATCCGTTCGCGCGATATGATCTTCCAGCGCTTCCCGCGCCATGACCGGCGTAATCGGACTTTGACTCAGGGAGGCGTACGCCACGACTTTTAACAGCGCCCCTTCCAGTTCACGGATATTGGCCCGAATATTCTCCGCGATATATTCTATCACCGGTTCCGGGATTTCCTTTTGAATCTCCGACGACCGCTGGCGCAGAATGGCACAACGCGTGGCTAAATCCGGGGAATCGATCTTCACCACCATCCCCGACATGAACCGGTTAACCAGGTTCTCCGACAACTGACCGATCATCTTTGGCGGCGCATCCGACGCCATCACCACCTGCTTACTGTTCGCGTCGATCGCATTGAACGTGTGCAGAAACTCTTCCTGCGTCGCTTTCTTACTCGCCAGAAAATGTATGTCGTCTATCACCAGCAGATCGGTATAACGAAACCGCTGCCGAAACGTATCCAGCTTGCCCATTTTCAGCGCCAGCACGAACTGGTTGGTAAACTCCTCTCCGGACACATACAGATAGTTGGTTTCCGGTCGCAATTCACTTACCGCCTGACAGATACTTTGCAGCAGGTGCGTCTTGCCCAGACCGCACCCCCCGTGAATGAACAACGGATTAAAATGCGTACGCGGTTCGGCTACCACCGTCTTCGCCGCACTGAACGCCAATTGATTGGAGGAGCCCACGACGAATTTTTCCAGCCGATATCGAAGATTCGTTCGCCGACCGGGATCAAACTCCTGTCGTCGTCGGCGCGTCGAGGGCGCTTTCGACAGAAATTCCGCCTGCGAATCCAACTGACGACGACGCTGATTCCCGAACAATTCCGGATCGATCGTGAAAATCACCTTACGCTTCTGACCGGTGACCTCCTGAATCGCCTCGCTGATATGTTCCGTAAAATGATTCTCGATCCAACCCCCGATAAAAAGATTCGGTACGCCCACCTTCATATAATTATCTTCCAGGATTAAACGGGTGGCGTTCTTGAACCAGATTTTATATCGCTGCTGACCTACTTTCCGTGCAATGGCTTCGTTGATTTTTTCAGTTACCTCGGTACACGTGGCGCTCACGGTTGCCTCCATTCTACCTCCAACAGAGGATGTATATTCTGCTATGCTTGCCTGAACTAAAAAACTATTGAAAAACTAAAGAAGCTTTCAATTATGATGCGATATATGCGATAATCTGACGTTCACTTTGATTTCCACGAAATATTTACCCAAACGGATTGAAAATCCCCTGTTCATACGTTTGTAAGCTGATTGCAATTTAGTTACTTGAGTTGACTGTGTCAACCTTTTAACCAGGAGCGTAGGCTATGCTTACCTTTTATTAACGGAAACCTTACACTCGTAACGCGTTCATACTTACGCTTTTGTGATTTAACAAGCAATAAAAAATTACGATTTACTTTTCCACATGCGCCATTTCCGGAATTGATAGTAACTTACGCCAAAATTTTTTTTTACACCAACAAGTTATGCACAACGTAAATCCCCATGTGAATAACCTGTGGATCATAATTCCCAGTAGCGTACCCTGTGCCTTCAAATCGTTAAAAAATCCACCGGTCCCAGCGACCAGGTAAATAATAAAAAAACTCTGGCACAGCCGCCCTCGGCTGTGTTGGGTGGTTCGAATGTAGCCGATTTCTCTAT
>CAZNQT010000032.1:0-17690 GCA_964574885.1 uncultured Pirellulales bacterium | reverse complement strand
TCTTCCGCCAGAATCTGGCGACCGGTCCGCCCGCCGATATCGCCAAATCTAAGAACCAAAATTTGCTTGCTTATCCCTTTTCGAGCGAATTCCACACACCGGATTTCGCGGAGCAGCGTGACTTTAATTTCACCGGGATAGGTTAATTCCTGTTCGACTTTATTGGCGATATCCCGGGCGATCTGCCAAGCGCAGTTGTCATTGACCTTTTCGGGATCGACAATGACACGGACCTCGCGTCCGGCCTGGATGGCATAAGCTTGCCGGATGCCCTGGAACCCGGAGGCGATCCCTTCCAATTGTTCCAGCCTTTTAATATAACGTTCGAGGGTTTCGCGCCGGGCGCCGGGTCGGGAGGCACTCATGGCATCGGCGGCGGCGACCAAGGGGGTAAAAGGCGTAGAAGCGGCGATATCGCCATGATGCGCCACGGCGGCGTTGATCACATCGGACTTTTCATTGAACCGTTTGAGGATGTCGCCGCCGATTTGCGGATGGCCTCCTTCGATTTCGTGGTCGGCCGCTTTGCCAATATCATGCAGTAAACCACACCGTCGGGCCCGGTCGCCATCGAGATTAAGTTCTTCGGCCATGATCTGACAGAGATAGGCTACTTCGACACTGTGTCGCAGGACGTTTTGGCCATAGCTGGTCCGGAAATTCAAGCGTCCTAACAAAGGCAGCAGCTTGGGATGAAGACCGTTTACATTGGCTTCCAAAGCAACACTTTTCCCGATTTCCAGAAGATGCGCATCCACTTCCTTTTGGGTTTCCGCGACGACTTCTTCAATACGGGCGGGGTGGATACGGCCGTCCTGAATCAGTTTTTCCAGGCTGAGTCGCGCCACTTCCCGGCGGATCGGATCAAACGCAGAGATAATAACCAGACCGGGCGTATCATCGATAATCACGTCCACGCCGGTCGATTTTTCAAAGGCCCGAATGTTTCTGCCTTCCCGGCCGATCACGCGACCTTTCATGTCATCGTTGGGGATATCTACGGAGGAAATCGTGCTGTCACAGGTATGCTCGGCGGCATAGCGCTGAATGGCATTAATGGTGATTTCGCGGGATCGTTGGGCCGACTCTTCCTTGGCTTTATTGACCACCCGTTCGATCAACGCCGACGCTTCATGGGTGACTTCTCCTTCCAGCCTTTTCAGCAGCATGTCCTTGGCTTCCTCGACGGAAATCCCCGAGATCCGAAGTAATTGAGCCCGCTGTTCCGCCAGGGTGCTCGTCAGTTGCTGGTCCTTGTTATTTAACTCACGATCTTTCTGTTGAAGCTGCTTTCGCTGATTTTCCAGTTCACGATCTTTCTGGTTGACGGTTTCCCATTTCCGATCGACGGTATCTTCGCGTTTGGCCAAGTGAATTTCCTGCTCCCGCAGTTCGTTGCGTACCTTTGAGGATTCCTTCTCAAACTCCTCCCGCCTCTGCATCATTTCGGTTTTCGCCTCTAACTGGGCGGTTTTAATAATGTTATCCGCTTTCAGGTCGGCATCCGAGAGGAGGGTTTTGGCTTTTTGCTCGGCCGATTCAAGCTGGGTTTTGGAACGGACGTAATAAAACAATCTGACGAGGACCACACCGGCGAGGAGAGATACAAGAATTAATATGATCGCGATATGATCGGCCAAGGCAAGCATTGTGATGTCTTCCATGTTTAATTCTCCAAATATATATAGTTATCGGTCGTAAAGGTACGACCGGTTTCAACGGGGCCTTGCTCCATACGCAGGGTAAAATTCACCCCTGCTGCCGGTCCCATATTTCAATTGTTTGTGAAACTCAACCGACATTAAAAGCTGGAAATCGTGATAAAGAAAGGATGTGCTACTCTGCGGTTACCCACCCTGCGAAATCTTAATGTATGGGTCTCTTTGCGTTTTTCAGGCGTAGAAATAAGGTATTCTCACGAAAATTTGCCTTCGGCAGGCAAACTCTCCACCCGGAGGATTACGCTCTCCGGCATTTTACAACCTTTCCACGCCCAAAACAGCATAGTTTCAGTCACCCCAACTCAAAATGTGATCCCGTTCCATGGTATCTCATTAAAAATATGCTGTGCTGCAACAACATCGACCCATAAATTACGTCTTTCCGAATCTCAGGTAAGCATTATTTTCGTCGAGACCCAATTCGCCTCGACATTTTCAGCGACTGATCCTCCTGCCGAGTGGGCCCAAATGGAGGATCCGTCTGTTAAAAAAATCACCCTTTCTTTACCCTAACCAACCTTTTTATTACATACAAGCGACCCCAACAAAACTCTCCTTTCTAACTCACCGCTTGCAGCAATCCGTCGGCTAAAGTTAAGTTTCCTTCAACTATTGATTATTATATCGGAAATCGCCTGATCTGCCAACCATTAAATATGAGATCGTAAAAACAGAATTGGCCAGGACTGACTTTTACATAAGTCTTTTAATATCATAAAGTTAAGATGGCGTTCGGCGAGCGAATTTCAAGGAATTCACAGGAAATTTCCCCCCCATAATAATGATCTTTTATGGAGAAAAAACCACTCGAAGCAGGTTTTTTGATATACGCAATTGTAAATCTTTATGTAATAGATGCTTACAGAAAATTCCTTCCTTATGGCACCTTGTTCCGTTTGTAGTGATTCTTACGAATTTAAGAGGGCTAATGGGCAGTTAGGTATATAATAAATAACTATAGGATTATGACAATCGCAGTAATCGCCAAGGAATATTTGATAATTTAAGAGGTCTGATCATGGGTAAAAAGATAGTGTCGTCGGGGAAATGGAGAAAATCAAAAACCGGTTGGATTTTGGGGATATATCTCGTATGGCTAATTGTCGGACTTAGTTTACCGGCATTTGGGCAGATCGACCTGCCGGGAATGTCAGCCGGAGGTAATGATGGGCCAAATAGTAGCCAGGCAGGTCATGTTAAGGTGCAGTTAGTCAGCCAATATGAGGCGGTGGCTCCGGCTCAGCAGTTTGCGATTGCGGTGGTGCTGGAGGTGGACAAGGGATGGCATTTGTACGCGAATCCGAAACAGGGGGAATTCGGACTGGATACGGAAGTGATTCCGCAGGCGAGTTCGTATTTTCGCTTCGGTAAGGTAATCTACCCGCCGGGGGAAAAGTATGTGGATAAACAACTTAATGCCGGCAACCACATTTACGAAGGAAAAACGACAATTTACGTTCCCGTCGAGGTAAAGCCCTTTGAAACCACGGTATGGCCGGAGAGTGCAAAGGTACAATTTCAATTGAAAGGTCTAACCTGCGGCGTCGGCGGCACGTGTCTGCCGTGGGATGACGAGGCTTCAATTCAGATCAAATTGGCGCCGGAGCAGACGAATGCCAAACCGAATCGTCCGGAATTGTTTGCGGATTTTGATGTCTCAAAGGTGGATTGGCAGGGAGGGGCGATCTCACCGGCAGTTGGATCGGAAGAGACGAAACAAGGTAATCAAGCAGGAGCGGAAGAGGCAATGCCGGATTATCAGCCACGGGAATGGAACAAACAGTCTTCTTCCGTTTGGTTGATAATTCTGGCGGCAATTGGGGCGGGGATATTGCTTAATGTAATGCCGTGCGTGCTGCCGGTGATCCCGTTGAAGGTATTGTCATTGATTCAGCAGAGTCAGGCGGATGTGGAAAGCGGGGATCGCTTTAAGGCGGTGAAACTGTCACTGGTATTCAGTGCGGGAATATTAATCGTGTTCATCGGCTTGGCGATCGTCATGAGCGTATTCAAGATTCTGTACGGACAGCAGTTTCAAAGCGATGCCTTTAAGTTCGTGATGCTGATGATCATTTTCGTTTTGGGTCTTTCGATGTTGGGGCTGTTCGAGATTGTACTGCCGGGCAAAGTTACGAACGTCCAGATCGTACGGGAAGGTTACTTAGGCGCCTTAGGTATGGGAGTGCTGGCGACGTTACTGGCGACGCCGTGCAGTGCGCCTTTATTGGGGCCGGTGTTAGCATGGTCCCTAAGTAAGCCGACGGCGATAACGGTACTGGTCTTTATCGTGGTGGGGATCGGGATGTCGGCGCCGTACGTGGTTTTGACGGCGTTTCCGAAACTGCTGCAAAAGATCCCCAAGGCGGGCAACTGGATGATTCGCCTGAAAGAGGGATTGGGTTTTGTAATGTTGGGGGTGGCGGCGTATCTGATCTTTCTGTTTCCCGCGAAATGGCAACTGCCGCTCATCATTTTCTGCTTACTGATGGCGTTGGCAGCCTGGCTGGGTATGCGAGTAGTGAACTATGCCTCTTCGACGAAACGGAAGGTTTGGGCCCGAGGCGTTGCCCTGGTAATATTGGCGTTGGGAATTGGATATGTACATCAGGCCGTTAAGGAAACGAAGGCATCCGAATATGAGGAATATTCGTTAGCCAAGCTTATCGAATACAATCAGCAAGGCCAAAATGTCATGGTGGAATTTACGGCGGACTGGTGTCCGAATTGTAAATATGTTGAGTTAACGGTTTTGAGCAGAGATAAATTTAAGAAGCAGTTGGCGAAGACGAATACCATACTTATGATCGCGGATTGGACGCATAAGGATCCGGCGATAACGGAGTTACTTAATGAGCTGGGATCGAAGAGTATTCCGTTCACGGCGGTTTTTCCGGGGAAGGATTCTATGCATCCGATCGTGCTGCGGGATATTTATACGCTGGATACGGTGCTGGACGTGTTGGATTCGTTGAAGTAGGGTTTAGGGTTTAGAGTCTAGGGTTTAGGAATAAAATCAAGTTTTATAAGAAATAAGAGGCAATGATGGATAGTGGAATAACGGAAAAAACGCGAGCGCTGGCGACGCAGTGTTTGAATTGTCCGGTTTGCAAACGGGCGCGACGGAAGCAACGGGGGATTGCGTTCTGGTTCGTTAGGCTTCTGGAGGGAAAAATTTGTCCGGCCTGCAAGGCATATAAAAAGGTATATGGGCGTAAGGCGCATGAACCGATCGGCAAATAAGGTGGATACAATAAAAATGACGAAGAAATCAACATCAAGCAAGAATAAGGTAAAATCACCCAAGGATTTTAAACCGATGGCTAAGGATTTGGCGGATGCGCCGCAGCGGGCGAAGAAAATTCTGACGATTCTACGCAAGACTCATCCGGACGCAAAGATTGCGCTCGACTTCACCAATCCGCTGGAGTTATTGATTGCGACGGTGTTGTCGGCCCAGTGCACGGACGTGCGGGTGAATATTGTGACGAAAGACCTGTTTAAGAAATATCGTTCGGCGGCGGATTACGTGAAGGTCGAGCCGAAGGAGTTGGAAGAGGATATCCGGACCACGGGATTTTTCCGCAACAAAACGAAGAACATTCAGGCGGCATGTAAAGATATCGTTGAGAAATTCGGCGGTAAGATCCCGGACACGATGGATGAATTGACCTCGCTGGCGGGCGTGGGGCGTAAGACGGCCAACGTGATCCTGGGCAACGCCTACAGCGTACCAGGGATAACCACGGATACGCATGTGATACGCTTATCGCGGCTGATGGGACTATCGAAACATACCGATCCGGTCAAGCTGGAACAGGATTTGATGAAACTGATTCCGAAGAAGGACTGGACGATGTTCAGTCACTACATGATCTTCCACGGTCGGCGGATTTGTAACGCCCGCAAACCGGACTGTATGAATTGCCCCGTACGACCGCATTGTGCCTACGGACGGACAGCAAGTGAATAATAACTCCACACGAAGGACTCAAAGGAAAATCAAATAGTAAAAATTAAAGTGCAAAATTACAAAGTAAAATTCAAAAATGATTGATAGAATTAAAACCATCGAACCGCCGACTGAATCGCTGGTGGATGACGTTGCTTGTGACCTGGTGCAGGTGGAGCAGGCCGGAGGATTCGTCGGTTGGGCGCGGTGGTTCGAAGGGGAGAAGAGAGCAGAAAAGGGGTCTGACCCCTTTTTTAGGGGGGTGTTGTATTTGCATGGGATTCAGTCGCATGGGGGATGGTTTTTACGGTCGTGTGATTACCTGCGGCAACAGGGGATGACGGTATTGGCGCCGGATCGGCGAGGCAGCGGCTTGAATGCAGAGGATCGGGGGCACTGCGATTCGCCGAAGCAGTTGCTGGAGGACGTGGACTGCTGCGTGGAATGGCTGCGGGATAAGACAGGTCTGGATAAGGTTGATATCGTCGCGATCAGTTGGAGCGGCAAGCTGGCGTTGGCGTATGCGGCCCGGCAACCGGAAAAAGTACGGTCGGTAGTGCTGGTGGCGCCGGGCTTGAAGGCGCGGATCGACATCGGCCTGGCGGAAAAGATTCAGATCGGAGCGGAGGGATTGGTGCAGCCAAAAAAACGACATGAGATCCCGCTGAACGATCCGAAGCTATTCACGACGAATCCGGCCATGCTGCAATTTCTGGAACATGATCCGTTGAAGCTGACGGAGGCGACGGCGTCGTTTTTTATCACCTCGCGGCGGTTGGACATGCAGGTTCCGAAGGCGGTGGCGGAATTGGCGAAGTATAACGAACATATCCAAGCAGAGCACGGCCGAGACGGCCGTGGCACATCTGTTGCCAAAGAACCGCGTGGGCCACAGGCTCACCCTACACAATCCCATGGAATACCGGTGTATTTATTTCTGGCGGAGCACGATCGAATTATTGATAATGAGGCGACGATGGAATTATTAAAGCCGGTATTGAAAGCGATACCGAGGGAACGCCCACAAGCAGAGCACGGCCGAGACAGCCGTGGCACACTAGTTACACAGGATACGCGTAGGCCACAGTCCCACCCTACATTAGCAAAGATATACAAAGGGGCGCATCATACGCTGGATTTTGAGGCCGACCCGGGGGAGTTTTTCGCGGATTTAATAAGAATTTTAAGAGGCAGCGGTTAGTAAAAAACACAACCGAGGGCGGCTGTGCCACACGGTTTAACATCATGGAGGAAGTTACATGACCTATATAGCGACGGAAAGTCGATATGACCAAATGTGCTATAATCGCTGCGGACGGAGCGGGATTCGGTTGCCGGCGATTTCGCTGGGGCTGTGGCATAATTTCGGCGGGGTGGATACGCTGGAGAACAGCCGGGCGATGATTCGGTTTGCATTTGACGCCGGCATTACGCATTTCGATCTGGCGAACAACTACGGGCCGCCGCCGGGTTCGGCGGAAGAGACGTTTGGCAAACTATTGAAAGAGGACCTGGCAGCGCATCGGGATGAGTTGATTATCTCGACGAAGGCGGGGTATCTGATGTGGCCGGGACCATACGGGGAATGGGGCTCGAAAAAATACCTGATCGCTTCGCTGGATCAATCCTTGAAGCGGATGGGTCTGGAATACGTGGATATTTTCTATTCGCACCGACCGGACCCGGATACGCCGTTCGAAGAGACGATGGAGGCGCTGGATCAGGCCGTACGGCAGGGTAAGGCGTTGTACGCGGGGATTTCCAACTACACGGCTCCACAGGCTAAAGAAGCGGTGGGAATCCTGAAGCGGATGGGCAGGCGGTGTTTGATTCATCAGCCGAAGTATTCCATGTTCGTACGCTGGATAGAGGAGGGGCTATTAGAGGTGCTGGAAGAGGAGGGGATCGGTTGTATTGCTTTCTCGCCACTGGCGCAGGGACTATTAACGGAGAAATATCTGAAGGGGATACCGGCAGATTCGCGCGCGGCGAAAGAAACGGGATTTTTACAGCAAACGGAAGTTACTCGGGAAAAGATCGAAAAGGTCAAGGCGCTGCAGGCGATTGCGCAGCAGCGGGGACAGACGATTACGCAGATGGCGCTGGCGTGGGTGCTGCGGGACCCGCGCGTGACGTCGGCCTTGATCGGAGCAAGCAGCGTGAAACAGTTACAGGAGAATTTGGCGACGTTGGAAAATCTGGAATTCGACCCGAAAGAATTAAAAAAAATTGACGCGATATTACATTAGTTCGAGGCAAAGAGGGTAAATCCGATGAAACGGGCTTTGATATTTTTTATCTTGTTATCCTCGCCGGCGATTGCAGAGGAGAAGACGGTTTTTTATGCCGATTTCGATTCTGCGAATCTGGGTAAAAACACCGGTCAGGCCGGACAAATCGTCAAAGGGTATCAGCAAACCCCTTCCTTATGCATTGAACGTAGCGAAGTGGGATCCACCGTGCGAGGTTTTGCGCTACCGGCGGAAAAGATAGCGGGACAGTTGGTGACGGTACGGGCACAGGTGAAAGCGGAAGGAGTGAGCAAACCGCCGCAACCCTGGAACGGGATCAAGGTGATGCTGGTGCTGGAGACGGGAGAGGGCAGGCAGTACCCGCAGTTGGATTTACCGGCAGGTACGTTTGATTGGCGGTCGGCTACGAAGTTGCTACGCATCCCAAAAGGCATCACGAAGGCGACGTTGATTGCGGGTTTGGAGCAGGTCAGCGGCAAGGCGTGGTTTGATAATTTGCGGGTGAGCGTCGGTCGGCCGGTGCGGAAAGGAAAACGTTCGCCGGTGAAATTCACGGGGCATGATCTACCGCGGCTGCGGGGAGTGATGAACGGCCCGCGATTTCGGGAAGAGGATATTCAAGAACTGGCGCAGAATTGGAAAGCGAATCTGATACGTTGGCAGTTGAACTGGACGCCAATGAAACAGGCGGAGGAATGGGCGCAGGATCTGGACGCGTACGATCGTTGGCTGGACGGCGCGCTGCTCGAATGCGATAAAGCATTGGATGCATGTGAGAAATATGGTTTGCTGGTGCTGGTCGATCTGCATACGCCTCCGGGCGGACGGGCGCAGGGCGGCGTGTGTCGGATGTTTCAGGAAAAAAAGTATCAGGATAAGCTGCTCGCGGTGTGGGGCAAGATCGCGCGACGGTATAAAGGCAGGAAGTGCGTGTATGCGTACGATCTTCTGAACGAAGCGGTGGAGGGCGCGGTCGCGGAAGGATTGCCGGATTGGCGGGGGTTGGCAACCAAAGCGACAAAGACCATTCGTGCCATTGATCCGGATAAACCGGTGGTCTTCGAACCTTCGCCCTGGGGCGGAGCGCAAGGCTTCGATATGCTGACGCCGTTGGATATGGATCGAGTGATCTATAGTTTTCATATGTACCAACCGATTCAATTCACGCATCAAACCTTGTATAACAATCCGGGTGGCGTAACGTATCCCGGTACGGTGAACGGGATCAAGTGGGACAAGGAGAGGCTGCGAGAGGCGATGGCGCCGGCGATCGACTTTCAGCGGGAGTTCAACGTACAGATTTACGTAGGCGAATTCAGTGCGATCCGTTGGGCGCCGGGCGATAGTGCGTGTATGTATCTGAGGGATTTAATCGATCTGTTCGAAGAATACGGCTGGGACTGGTCGTATCATGCCTATCGGGAGTGGGACGGTTGGAGCGTGGAACATGGTCCGGATCGACAAAATCACCAACCAACGCCTCAACCTACGAAAAGGAAACAATTATTGCTGAAGTGGTTTGCCCAAAATCAAAAACCGGTTCCATAATACAGCATCCTTCATAATAATGCGGCGCTACGAAATCAACCAGGTTTGCGTAATGTCGTCGATACATTCCGGTAAGAGGCCGAGGCTCCAGGCCAGGTCGATGACCGTGACGCGCTTGCGAATTTCGTGTTGATGATGCAGCGCAGTAAGAACCTGTTCGGCGGAGCACTTCAGGTCGGCAATGCAGTGGACGGCGCCGGCGGCTTGCAGGGCCTCTTTGATTTGTTGAGGGGAACGCAGGCGAGGTTTCAATTGTTCCAGGAATAACTGCCAGGTGTCCACATCGGATAATTTGTCCCGCATCTTTTGAAGCGACGATTGTTTTTGGGCATATTCATAAGCGACCGCGTCGGCTATAGGGCCCCAGAAATCACGGTCGATCTTGGCCGGTGGAGATTTCCACATGGGCGTTTCGATTTCCAGTATTTTTTCATAGAGGGCGGCTGCGAAGATACATCCCAGGCCAACCTGTTTGCCGTGCAGATCGTGCGGTTGCTGATAGGTCAGGGCAATCATGTCGAGGGTATGACTGAGCATGTGTTCGCCGCCGGACGCGGGCGCGGAACTGCCGACGAGGCTCATGGCGATCCCGGAGTAAAGCAGGGATTGAAGCAAGGCCCGGACGGATTCCGGGTCCCGTGCTTTGATCTTTTCCGGATATGCCATATATTGGGTTTCCAAATGGGTAATCATTTCACTGCACGTGGAACAGAAGTATTCCTCAAAAAGAAAGTGGTTCATAATCCAGTCAGCGGTGCTGATGGGTTTAGCCATCTGGTCGCCGAAGCCGGCAGCCGTCATCTCGAAAGGGGCTTCCTCGATCACCCGCGGTTCGGCAAAGACCGCAAACGGGGAGCGGGCGAAGAATAATCCTTTAACCCCCTTGATGCACGTAGCGACGTTGGCGGCGGTGTAGCCGTTCATGGACGCCGCGGTGGCGACAACGGCGTAGGGAATACGACGGTCGAACGAAACCCACTTGGTCAGGTCGTTGATCACACCGCTGCCGACCGCCAGGAAGAAATCCGCCTCCGGCAACTCCGCAATGAGTATATCGTGGGTGACGTCGTTGCAGACCGGCGAATCCTGATCGACATCGGGAACGATATACTTGCCGACCTGCCAATCTGCTTTTTCGAGTTCCTGATAGGCACGTTCGCCGGCAACCTGCCAGGTACGCTCGTCGGCGATCACGACGACGGCATTGCCCTTTACGTATTTCCGACAAATCTCCGGTAATTGTTGCAAGGCATCCGTATCATACACGATTTCCTGCACGGGAACCGTATGGTCTTTACCGCACGAGCAGGCGAATGTCTTTCCCAGATAGGCTTCCAGATTCGTAACGTCAATGGAATTCATAAAATTTCCTTTCCGGGGGAGATTGTATTGTATGAAACCTTTCGAGGCAAGTCGATTTGACAATAGCAAACATGAGGAGTAGATTGTTACCTGCTCAAGATTACCAGGTAAGGATATTGAGAAAGGATCAAACATGTCGGCAATACGCAAATGGAATCGACGGGAGTTTCTGAGAATAATGGGAGGGGGGGCGGTCTGGGTAACGCTGGGAGGCTGTCAGGGAAATAGAACAAATCCGACGGAGCGCGCTGCCGGACAACCGAATATTGTTTTTATCCTCGCGGACGATCTGGGCTGGAATGATATCGGCTACCAGGGCTCGGAAATCAGAACGCCAAATCTGGATCGGCTGGCAAAAAATGGGCGCATATTCAATCGGCATTACGTTATGCCTACCTGTACGCCGACGCGCGTGGGGCTCATGAGCGGTCGGTATCCCAGTCGATTCGGCGTATTGGCGCCGGCGTACGGAAAAATCTTCGATGACGATACCATCACCCTGCCGGAAGCGTTGAAACGCAGCGGTTACACCACTCACATATCGGGCAAATGGCATATGGGTTCGCCGCCGGAGAACACACCCTTGAAATACGGATTTACCTCCTCCTATGGTTATTTCCACGGCCAGATCGATCCCTATACTCACCATTATAAAACCGGAGTGAAATCCTGGCACCGCAACGATGAATATCTCGATGAGCAAGGACACGCCACCGATTTGATTACGCAAGAAGCCATACGGGTAATTGAAGACCAGCACGACCGACCCTTCTTTTTATATGTGGCGTACAGCGTACCGCACTATCCGTTGAAAGAGCCGGATAAATGGGTGTCAATGTATCCGAACCTCAAAGACGAATCGCGGAAATGGTTCGCCGCCAGCGTAACGCACATGGATGACGACATCGGCAGGATCGTCAATGCCCTGGATCGAACCGGACTGCGGAAAGATACCTTACTGGTTTTTGTCAGTGACAACGGCGGCCAGAAAAGCTGGCATAGTGATACGCAGTACAAGGGCCGCTATGCCGATTTGCCCCACACGGTGCTGGGTAACAATTTACCTTTACGAGGTTGGAAGGGAGATTGCTACGAAGGCGGCATTCGCGTACCGGCGTTGGTGAACTGGCCGGGTGTTCTGAAATCCGGCAGGATTGAACCGCCGGTTCATATCGTCGATTGGATGCCGACCTTGTGCCATCTGGTCGGCTACACGCCGAAAAAAGATTTGCAATGGGACGGCATCAACATCTGGCCGGATATCTATGGAAATCGCGCCGCGAAACTCGAGCGTATTATGTACTGGAAGACGCCCGGCGGATCAGCCGTCCGTAAAGGATCCTGGAAACTGATTGTTTCTAAAAAAGGGGATAAGATGGAATTGTTCAACCTGAAGACCGATCCGTATGAGAAAAACAACCTGGTTGAAAAAGAATCCCAACGTGCGACGGAATTAAAAACCTTGCTCAAGCAAATCGCTCGCTCCGATCGAGAGCGAAACTCGTAAGCAGAAACATGATACTAAAATCCTTACGCAAGGAAAGAAATGATGCATACCTTTGATGAATCGGAAGAACAGATGATCAAGGCGCGGTTGTTGACGTCGTGGATAATCGTGCTGGCGATCCTGGCAGGTGAGTTCGTGTTTTGTGCCGTGGCGATCTATTTACGACTCTCGGAAAAATTCAGCTCTACCGTAGGCCCTGCCCTGCTATGGCCGGTAGTCGTCGGAGTGTTTTGTGTGCTGGCATTGGGTGCTTTGACCGCAGTGCGTATCATGCTTTGGAAGACTCTGACCCCGGAACAACCGCTGGAAACCTTTTTACAACGATTTTTTACCTTCGCCGTTGTGATTCCTCAGGCGATCTGTGAAGCACCGGCTTTTTTCTGCCTGGTTACGGTTTTAGTCGGAGCGAAACTGGCGATCATGCTGCCGATTTTCGCCGCTATCGTGCTGGTCCAACTATTCATGTTTCCTACGCGGGCGCGATTTGAGAATATTTATACCCAGGCCCAGGAACGGCGGGCATTGCAGCAGGCCCGCCTCGAATGATTTAGTTCGGCAGTTCGATGGTCAGTGTGACCGGCAGGGAGGTCTCCGGAGCGATCAGGTAATTCGTTACCTCATAGCTCAAGGTTAATTGTTTATTTTCGGATTTCGTGCCAATCTTGAGCAGACGGGTCGTCTGGGGGTCCAGCGAGATAGTTAGCGGACCGATCCTTCCTTTGCGCTTCAAAGCAAGGGGAACGTCGGATTGATTGGTTATCGTACAATATACATTATTCCTGTATCGGTAGTGACAAGGAGATATTTTCACCGACTCGTAAAAGAGCGGCTCGAGATATTCGGGCCGTCCGATGATCTGCTCTGCAAACCAGACGGCGGTACGGCCGGCCCGTAACGCTTCTTTTAGACCTTCCAGGGTTCTGCTTTTGACGAATACCAGCGTCATCGTACGATGGTCATCCGGCGCGCTTTTGAGACGCAGGTCCGGATCGTGGATGTCGGAATTACCGAGCATGGTGAGATGTTTTTCGAGGCACCATTTGTGAGCACTTGGATAGTAGGTACCGCCGTTGCAGACCTCCATGCCGTGAAGCCATTTCTTCTCATACATCGTAGTATGAACCTCCCTCCACTTGCCTTTTTCCTCACCCTTCCAGCCTTGGTGATTCCAGAACACGAATGCTCCCTGCTTATTGGCCTGCTCGATACAAACGAGAAAATCCTTGGTATCGAGAGGTTTCAAATCCTTCAGAAAGATGGCGTTGAAGTGTCCCGGAGGTGTATCTCGGGTGATTTCGGCGGCCAGCGGAAAGAGCACGTTTTTTTCTTTCGCCCCGCCTACCGCGATCTGATAAGAACGACCGAGTGGGGCGGGAATATCCTTCTTATGGGGTTGATATTCGATATGATCCGTGATCGCGATGGCATCCATCCCTTCTCGCCAGGCCTCGTCCACGCGGACGGTCGGCCATACCTTGCCGTCGGAAAACACCGTGTGCATATGGAAATCACATTTGAGTGTTTGGTAGCCGGGGATATCCGGAAAGTGTATTTCCTGCCGGTCCTGGCCCCAGAGACACGTCGCCCCCAGAAGGATCCACATTCCCAACCATAACTGGATTCGTCGTTGTATTCTCATAGATATTCCCTTTCTTGGTACCAGCCTTTGTGGGCCGTCATATCCCATACATCACAGGTTCAATTCCCCCGCAGGATACCAAATTGCCGAATTTAACGCAACATCACAAGTCGATGATGGTACTCAGCAGTAAAAATCCGCTGGCAGGGTAGAACGGAGGCCGGTTTTTCGTTTGACAGGCTTGATTCGGACGTTACAATAGAGAAAATCGTCGGCTTGGGCCGCGTCGTGTTTTCGGCCGTCTCGGAGGCCGTAAATTCGGCCGGATCGCTTTCCGGCAGTGGTAGTTTGTTTCGTTTTGTTGGGAGTAGTGTTGTATGAACATTTATGTGGGTAACCTTTCGTTTAGCACCATGGAAGACCAACTCCGGGAAGTATTCGCCGAATTTGGTCAGGTGGAAAGCGTATCGGTCATCACCGACCGGGCTACGGGACGACCTCGGGGATTTGCCTTTGTCGAAATGCCTAACGACGCCGAAGGGCAAAAAGCCATTGACGAACTCAATGGGAAAGAGCTGGACGACCGGACGTTGAAGGTCAACATGGCTCGACCCCGGTCGGAAGGCGGGGACCGCAGAGGCGGCGGCCGACGGAACTACTAAATTTCGATCCTTCCCGCGTTCCTCTCTCGCCAAGGTCAGGAGGATGATTTACGCTAACAGGCTTTGCATACCTGCAAGGTCTTTTTCTGTCTATACCTTCTTTAAAAACTGCTGTCCGGATGCAAAAAGACCGCCCGTTCGGACAAAGTTTCATTTTTTCTTTCTCTCCCTGCCCTTTACCCGTATCATGGAGGGTGAATATTTCTTGTAGGAGAACCGTCATGAAAAATGATGCATTTCAATCCGTAACAGTCAAAGTGATGATCATGGTATTGTTGTTAGTCATATCTGGTTTTGCAGGAGCGGCCGACCAGGATAAATCCTCTTCCCCGCTGGTCAGTGAACGCGCCGGCTACTCCGCCCCAAAAAAACCGGGGCAGCTCCGCATTATCGCCTTCGGCGCCCACCCCGATGATTGCGAAATCCGCGCCGGCGGCGTGGCCGCCCTGTGGGGCCAACAGGGGCATCAGGTGAAATTCGTTTCGACCACCAATGGCGATATCGGGCACTGGCGCGAATCCGGTGGCGCCCTGGCCCAGCGACGCACGAAAGAAGTGCAGGCCGCCGCCAAAATCCTCGGCATCCAAACCCAGGTCCTCGACAACCACGACGGCGAATTGATGCCTACCCTGGAAAACCGCCGCACCGTCACCCGCCTGATCCGCGACTGGAAAGCCGACATTGTCCTGGTGCATCGTCCCAACGACTATCATCCCGACCATCGTTATACCAGCATCCTGGTGCAGGATGCAGCCTTTATGGTCATCTGCCCCTTCTTCTGCCCGGACACCCCGCACCTGAAAACCAATCCCGTGTTTTTGTACTATTCCGACCGATTCCAGAAGCCCCAGCCGTTTAAACCGGACCTGGTTGTTTCGATCGATCCCGTAATCGATAAAAAAGTCGATGCCCTGGCCAAACTCGAATCGCAGTTTATCGAAGGCTGCGTCACCGGCCATGAGGGCCTGATCCCCAAAACTCCCGAAGGATGGGAAACCGCTCGCCAACGCGTTCGCGAGCGATTCAAGAAACGTTTTGCCGCTACGGCGAACAAATACCGCGCCAAACTTATTGAACTCTACGGCGAAGATAAAGGCAAAAACGTCAAATACGCCGAGGCCTTCGAACTCTGCGAATATGGCCGCCAACCCTCAAAAGAGGAACTACTTAAACTCTTCCCATTCTTTGAAAAATGAGATTGTACTTTATCGAATCTCATTCAAGGAAGTCCTAACATGTTTGAAATTGAAGTAGATAAATATCGATTATACGTCGAAGATGGTAGTCTACCGGAGATGCACAACGAGTATATAAAACACGCAAAATTAGTTGAACGATACAAATTATCCGAAACGGAAGGCGCTTTTGCATTCCTAGCCATCGGTCGAAGGAAAAACTGGCCTTTTTTGGTTGTTCTTCAACGTTATTCTCCCGCGGGGAGTGGTTTTCATCCTGGCGCACTGATTATTCCGGAAACGGAAATATTGTTGATAGGAGCCGGGGAACGACTTTTAGCTTATGAGCTATCAGAGCTGAAAAAACTTTGGCAAGAAGAGGTCTATCTTGGTTTTTGGGGATGGGAACGTTATGAAGATGTTGTCTTCATGTTATCAGAATTAGAATTCACCGCCTATGACATTAACGCAAATAAACTCTGGTCATGTTCTGTAGAACCACCTTGGACTTATAAAATTCGAGAGGAAACGGTTCATGTCAATATGGATGAGCGTAAATTATCATTCAATCTAAAGCAAGGACCTAGATAACCATGCGCAATTATGCGACATATTAGTAAAGGAAGCTTTAGTTTCAGCTCAGGTAAAGGACAACCATGGAACATTTTAATTATTGTCCAAAGTGTGGTGAGAAAACGCTGGCAGGGGATCGACGACGGATCGCCTGTGCGGACTGCGGATTTGTGTTTTATTTTAATGCGGCGGCGGCCGTCGCGGGGATCATTCAAAAAGACGACGCCATCCTGCTGACCATACGCGCTAAGGAACCGGAAAAAGGCAAACTCGACCTGCCCGGCGGTTTTGTCGATCATGGAGAAACCGCCGAAGCAGCTCTCCAACGTGAAATCCGCGAGGAACTCAACCTTGAGATCACCGATATTCAGTTTTTCGATTCGTTCCCGAATCAATATTTATATAAGGAAATTACCTATCCCGTACTGGATTTCATCTTTACCTGCCGAGCCGTGAATTGGCAGGACATCAAACCGCAAGACGACGTGGCTAACTTCGCCTTTTATCAAAAGGAGGATCTCGACATAAATAAATTTGCCTTTCCTTCCACACGTATAGCCATGAAAAAACTTCTACAGCGGTAATCGATTTAATTAGGAGAATGGATCATGCGGATACAATTTTCCCGTCGGCAGTTTTTACGGATCGCCACCGGAACCGTTCTCAGCTTACCCGTTGCAGGTAAGCTTACGGCCCAAACCGCAGCCCCCAGGCATCCCAATCTAGTGTTCGTGTTTCCGGATCAGATGCGCGGCCAGGCGCTGGGATTTCTCCATGAAGATCCCGTCATTACGCCGAACCTGGATGCCTTTGCGAAAGAAAGCCTGGTGCTCCCGCAGGCGGTCAGCAATTATCCGGTATGCAGTCCGTTTCGGGCGATGCTTATGACCGGTCAATACCCTCTCGCCAACAAGGTAACCAGCAATTGCAACAGTAACAGCGCCCCTTATGGCGTCGAATTGCCGCAGTCCGCCCGCTGCTGGTCCGATGTGCTCAACGATCAAGGCTATAGTCTCGGCTACATCGGTAAATGGCATCTGGATGCACCTCACAAACCGTATGTCGATTGTGCGAACAACCGGGGACGAAGGGCCTGGAACGAGTGGTGCCCCCCGCAGCGCCGCCATGGATTCGATTTCTGGTACGCCTACGGCACCTACGATTATCATCTCAAACCCATGTACTGGTCCACCGACGCCCCGCGCGACGGTTTTCAATATGTGAACCAATGGGGGCCGGAGCACGAGGCCGACTTGGCCATCAAATATATTAAAAATGAGGGGGGGAAATACCGTAACTCGAATCAGCCGTTTGCCCTGGTCGTCTCGATGAATCCGCCGCACACGCCGTACCACATGGTAC
>CAZNQT010000031.1:0-17765 GCA_964574885.1 uncultured Pirellulales bacterium | reverse complement strand
GGCGTAGCAGGGTAAGCGGGGGATCGAATACCCTGTGCCTGCAAATTACCAAAGAACCAATGGATGGTCGATAATCCTGTCATTCTGAGCACCCTCGCTACGCCATAGCTTTACTTGTCGTGGCGTAGCTTCATGCGAAGACAGATGCGACGGCGAGAGCGAAGATTCTCCTCTTTCCGTCAACCGTCAACCCATTTACCCATTTACTCTTTCACCGTGAACGATTTTATATTTAGCCCCGCGTTTCACGCGGGGTTTCTTCTTCGATTAACCCCCGGACCTTGTGCCGGGGGTAATTTTGGTAAACCAATGAGCCGTAAGCGCAAGCGCCCGGGTAGGGTTAGCCCCCAACTTTACGTTGGGGGGCATCTTCTATTTTCAACTGTGAACCTTCAACTTTCAGCCCTTTATCCATCATTCTTTAACTCCTTGTTTCTTTCTCGCTGGATTTATCTTGGTAGGATTCTCATTTCGTCCAGAACTCGGCAAGAGCTCTCTGAATCGATGGGTCATCGAACGAGTCATCCTTGAAAAGCAAGAGGAATTCCCGTACTGCCGATTTCTGAGCGTCGTTTAGCAGTGCGAACTGGCTTCTACCATAATCATTGAGATACGTCAGATGGAATATCACGCTCTCGAGTCCCAGCCCATGAGTTCCCAGCATATCTTGGAGACCCGCGATGAGAAACGCCGGAAGGTGAAAACGCATTCCTTCTGCATCGAAGAAGGAAAGACTGCTTTCACATCGGTTCAAGTCTTCAACGGGGATGGCTGTCCAGTCCATCTTTTCATCTCGCGACCTGTACTTCGCGACGGTGGCATCGTTACCATAATCGTCCAAGGCTTGACCTTGCCAGAGTCCGACACCTGTACCGAGGGTCACGCCTGCGAAGGCATCCCGGACCAACTGAGCTATTCGTTCTTCCTCTGGTGTCATTCTCTAAACCCAACAATGGTTATACTGCTAGACAGAGTGTGCGTTGCACACCGTTTATTTCTTTTTGGCTTATAGCCTACAGCTTACAGCATTTATTTAAATCCGTGCAATCCGTTTGAAAATTTAGATTTGGACAATTGGATATGGTTCCGGATTATCGTCGCTGCGTAGCTTCAGCGAAGCGGATTAAGATGTACCGATGTGTCCGGCTTACGGGCCTTTGGTAATGTTCACAAACGTCTCGAACATTCGCTGACCGTAGAGACAAACCAACGCTGTGGTTGCCGCCAGGGCGAGTACGGCCAGGCCCATCAGGGCCGTATAGATATCGCTTGGTCCCCCTGCCTGTACTTTTTTTCCTTCACTTGCTGGACTCATCTGTTTACCTCGATCAATCGAAACCGGTGCTTACCCGGTCTCCTTTGACAATCGTACCTTGCTGACGGCTCAAACGACCCGCCGATTCGGTGGCCGCCACCTCGAGTACCACCAGGCTCCCCAGGAACTCATTACCGCGAAACACGTTGAATTCCATATTCTCCCGTACCCCGGAGGTCGAACCCACCGAGATCGCCGCTCGATTTTCCAGTATCTCGGTGATTTCGCCCCGGATGGGGAAACGACTGGGTGCCGGGATCTGTACCGTTACCTGATCCGGCAGAATTCGTGCTTCGCTGGGGGTCAGCGTCGCCCGTTTTATCTTTAGCTCCAGCAGAGCATTATCATTCTCCAGGGCGCGTATCTTTTCCTCGTTGCGACGACGAATCGAATCCAATTGGGCGGATTTGACCCGCTCGCGATTCAACTCTTCATTTAAACCGGTAACCTGCGTTTCCGCCTTTTGTTTGTCATTATGCGCCACTTCCAACCGCTGCTGCAACACATCTCGCGTCCGACGCATGTTGTCCACCAGACTGGTCAACGCTTCGCTGACCTTTACCGCCGCGTCCGCCTTGCTTTCCGCTATGACCCGTGCCGCCGATTCCTGCTTCCATCGGTTCAACAAGTTGTCGTTATCGGTCTGCAGATCGACAACCAGCTTATTAGTGATCTGCTGTTTACGTTCATACATCTGCGTTTGGTCTTGCAGGTCCAGATCCCGTTCCAGGGCGTAGGCCTGTGCCGCCCGGGCCACGGTCTCCTGATCCTGATACGCCTTTTTCCAGTTATTCGTATTCGTGACGAATACCACCACGGCCCCGCAAAGAAAGATCGACAACAGGGATACCAATAACGCTAAAAGTTTGGTTAGAAAGCTCAAGGTCTTGCTCCTTTACGCTGAAATACCTTTCGGCAGGCGGGCATCTCCTACAACTCGTTACCCTTGCCCATGCGGTTTGACGTTCGTCCCTCCCTGACGATTCTTTCCCCCGCTGACGCTACAGCGCCCTGGGTCTCCTTACCCATTCATTCATAAAACTTAATTCTAAACTACTCCGCCAATTAGTCAAGCAAATTTCCCTCCCCCGTTTTGCCGGTTTTCACCTGACCGACCCCGCCACGACAAAACCGACCCAATCCCATTCCCGATAAATCCCAGTCGCACCGTAAGGCCTTTGTTTTCAATTACTTACAAGGAATTCCTTTCGCCGTGACAAAATTGGGTTTGTTTTGTAATTTTAAATTTCCCTTATCGGGCGGAGAGGAAAAATCAGGGTCGGCAGGTGTCATCGAAGGGATTGCCGCAGGCGAGCCAATCGGCGGCCAGGAGCGACAGGTCGAGAAGATCGATAACACAGTCGCCGTTCAAATCCGTTTCCAGGGTGCATTGGTAGATCGTAAACGGATCGTCGCTGGCGTCGGTAATGTGGGCTGCTTCCTCATCGGTGATCCGTACGCGACATTGATCGGTGTTGACCTCGGGCGTTTGCCAATCGTACCGACCGGTATTGCCATCGTTGGCCGGATCGACTTGCGACCAGTGTTGGCCATCGTCGGTGGTATATTCGATCTTGACGTCATCGATGTTGCCCAGGCTCTGCCAGATGATGGGGTAGGTGTTACCGCTGATCCAGGCTTCGCCGCCGTTCGGCTGCTGCAACGTCAGCTTGGCCGATTGCAGCGCCAGGTTGTGATTCGTGCCCGCGGCTACGGCAAAGAAACCTGCCCCTTCCGGCGCTTCGGCCTGAAGATAGGTGTTTCTCCCCCAGGCGGCGATAGTGCCGTCGTTGCGTAAGGCTACGTTGTGATGGGCGCCGGCGGCGATGGCGATAAAATCATTTCCGGTGGGGATCTCCACTTGACCGTAGCTATTACTGCCCCAACCGACGATCGTGCCATTCTGGCGCAGGCCGATGCTGTGCCATTCGCCGGCGGCGACGGCGATGAACCGATTGGGTTCGGAATCCGGATACGGCGCATCCAGTTGTCCGAAGGTATTGTCCCCCCAGCCGACGACGGACCCATCCGATTTAATGGCTAAGCTGTGCGTCGAGCCCGCCGCGATGGCGATATAATCATTTCCCGCGGGTACCGTCGTTTGTCCACTGCTGTTATCGCCCCAGCCGAGCAGGATCCCGTCTTCCCGTAGTGCCAAGCTGTGATCACCGCCGGCGGCGATGACGACGACGAGATTCGGGTCCGGGGGGATCGAAATTTGGCCGCTGCCGTTATCCCCCCAACCGACAACGACGCCGTCATCAGTAAGCGCCAGGCAATGGTTTGTACCGGCGGCAAGGGCTTTATAATTCGTACCGGTGGGCGTGGTGATCTGACCGTAGCTATTCGATCCCCAGCCGATCAGCGAGCCATTTTCTTTGATGGCGATACTGTGTTCGCTCCCGCCGGCGACGGCTACGAAATTTTTCCCCGCCGGTGCATTGGCTTGCCCCTGATTGTTTCGACCCCAGGCGTGTATGGAACCGGCGATCCAGATTCGAAACGGTTCGTCGCTGACATCGAAGACATCCGGATCATTGGCGTCCTGAATGCGGACCAGACCCTGTTCGGTAGCCACTTTCGGCGCCTGCCAGGTATAACTGCCGCTGTCGCCCACGTTGGGCGGCGATACTTCGTACCAATTCAGGCCATTGTCGGGGGAATATTCGACGATGACGTCGTTGACGTCGCCCTGGCTTTCCCAGGTAATTTCATACATTCGTTCGGCAATGAGTTTTTCGCCGCCGTCGGGCCAGGTAAGATTCAGGAACCGGCCGCCGATTTTATGGGGCAGTCCGTTCTCGAACTGACCGCCGTAATCTTCGAGGTAGTTGAAGTAAAGCCGACAACCATTAAAATCCAGGACGGAACCGCTGCCCATACGCAAGGTGTTGACGTAGATCGCTTCATCATCGGCGGCGCCATTTTCGATTTTGTCCACCAGTTTGACATATCCTCCATCGGGATCGCCGATTTGCAGGATGTCGATGGCGAAATTACTGGTATAGCCCTCCAATACCGGGCCGAGATCCTCGCCGCCGATTTCCAGTTCACAGGTTTCGCTGCCGGTGAAAATCAGGTGAGCCTGTTCGAGTCCGGTTACGTCCTGCGGTCTTTGATGTCGATTGACAAAATCGGCGTCGTGCAAATACAGCGGGCAGTTCAGCGAAAGGTTTAATTCTTCGCCGGGATCCGTGGGTTCCAGAGAGAGTTCACCGGTAATGAGAATGGATGCATCCACTCCAAAATCTATCATGGGTACGAAATAATCCGTAGCCGACTCATATCCCAAAGCCAAATTTGTTGCCGTGAGTTCGCCGCCGGAAATCGTAAATGTGCCCTGATCCGAGGCGGCATAGAGCGTGCCGTAAACTTCGAATTCGCCATCCGACATTTCAAAGTCGCCATAGGTTGTAATATAGATAAAGTCTCCACTGACAATATGTCGTCCTCCGGTTTGTGTATAAGTAGAACCCCCTCGCTTCTGATCGATACGTTCGAAGGTAGTAGAAAACACGGAACCCGGCGTGATATTGATATGATGAAACGGTTCCGCGTTCTCCAGTGGCCAGCTAGAATGATAAAAAGCCAATTCGTTCGCATCGGCGATTGTGTCGATCGTAACGGTCTGCTGTCGGGTGGACCAGTCCAGGCCCAGGGGGAATTTGATGTTATCTTCCGGGCCTGGGAGTTGCTGATTTTCCCAATTGTTCGGGTCCACCCAGCGATCGGTGGCGCCTAATCCCGTCCAGATTACTTCTACAGCCTGGATTGTTCCCAGAAAGGTGAAAAACAGGCAGATCAGCATCATTCCCCCCAAGGCAGCGCGCCAAAATGAAATCCTCCGTGATTTCATCATGTTCTTTTTGTCCTCTGATGTTTCTTTTACCTTCAGATTGCAGTCAATGCAAATCAAAATCTGATTGAAAATGGAAGAAATATCCTTAGGCACAGAGGACACAGCGTGGAAAAGCCACAACCTAAAAGGTGAATTTGCTTATGAATATTATTCTGCTTTCTGAGATCCATTCTGATTCGGAGGGTGCGTTTTTCGCTTTTTGGGCTACCAGCAGGTAGAGGCGATACCCAGATCCTTTCCTGCTGGAAGCCCCCAAGCGTCAAACGCGGGGATACTTCAGAGCACGGAAAATCGTTATAAGCCCTTATGGATTAAGAGTTTGACAATATGGAAAACAAAAAAGAGCACCAAAAACAAGAAGTTGATAGATTGTATTGCGGATTAAGCGGATACTCACGGAAGGATTTTATTTAAGAAGATAATGGTGTGCAATGCACACCCTGCCTGACTTGAGTATGCCACCCATCGCACGGCCAAAATGGCCGTGGCACAGTTGCACGCCATCCGTCGAACGGCCAAAATGGCCGTGGCACAATTGCACGCCATCCGTCGCACGGCCAAAATGGCCGTGGCACAGTTGCACGCCGTCCGTCGCACGGCCAAAATGGCCATGGCACAATTGCACGCCATCCGTCGAACAGCCAAAATGGCCATGGCACGACTGCGGTAACGCCTGGGATTTGAATTTAGAAAGGTTTATAAATTACTGCGTCGTCGTCGGGAGGCGCCGATCTGGCGGGCGAGTTTGCGCATGTCCTCGACGGTATCGAATTCGTCCACGATCTCGACGCCGAGGAGGGTTTCGACGGCGTCTTCGAGGGTAATAATACCGGCGGTGCCGCCGTATTCATCCACGACGAGGAAGATCTGTTCCTGTCGTTGTAAAAACACTTCCAGAACGCTGGCCACCGTTTTGGAGTCGGGTATGGCATGGATCGGTTTGGCGATCTCGGACAGTTTCAGTTTGCCTTTGCCTTCGGCGTTCCTGCGCACCAATTCGTAGCGGTGCACTACGCCGGTGAGATCGTCCAGATCTTTGCCGTAAATCGGAATGCGACTGAACCGGATGGGGCTGTGTTTGTACAACGCTTCCTGAATGGTGATATCCTGCTGGAAGGCCAGCAGGACGCTGCGCGGCGTGAGGACGTCGCGAACGAGGATTTTGTGCAGACGTAAGATATTTTGAATAATACGGGTTTCCTGGGTTAACAGGGAACCTTCCAATTTGCCGATCTCGGCGACGGCCATCATTTCCTCTCGCGAGACCTTATGCCGGTATCGGTTGCCGGAGACCAGCCTGGAGATGAATTCGAGGGCGAGCACGAGAGGTAAGAGGATGCGGACCATGCCGAGGACCAGGTAGGCCACCAGCGGACCCAGCCGTTTCCAGTACACCGCTCCTACGGTCTTGGGAATGATCGCGGAGAACACCAGGATGGCAAACGTCAAACCGCCCGAAGCCAGCGCCAGGACCGTGCCCGCATGATGCGGCCCGTAGGCCTGAGTATAAAGCTGTTGAACCTCAGCGCCGACACCGGCGGCGCCGACGGTATTGGCGACGGTATTCAAGGTTAAAATCGCCGCCAGCGGTCGGTCGATACGCTCCTTCAAATTTTTGAGAATCTCCCCGCTGCGTCGTTTCTTCTTCCGCAACATCTCGATATATCCATGCGAGATACTCAGAATCGCCGCCTCCATCAGCGAACAGAGAAACGACACCCCCAACGCCAAGGCAATATATAAAATCAATACCGTCATAGATGTAAGACTGTTCTATACGTTACGATTTATACTCAAACCAGTCGAATGAAAATTCCCGTTGGCTCGCCGCTGCGAAGCCCTTTGGCGTAGCGGGGCAGGGATTGTAAGTTAAACAGGTAGGCATAGCCTGGCCTACGAATCCGAATCCTTTATAAATCGTTGTTTCGTTTGAGAAAATCAATGGCGGCTCGTGCCGCGGCGATCCGTACATAGGGGGAGAGGTCGTCCATGGCCTGGTACAATAAATGTGCATCGTCCGGTTGACTGGTCTTGCCCAGGGCCAGAGCGGCCAGGCCACGTACCCGCGCCGTGACGGTGGGATCGCCTTGGGGATCCGTATATCGCAGAGAGCGTCTCACCAGGGTCCAATCCTTTTCCGTCGCGCGCGGCCCCAAGGCACGAATGGCGCTGAGTTGCACTTCGAGTTGGGCATCGTCGGCCAGGGTAACCAGCATGGCATAGGCATTTTCCCCCTTGAGGAATTCCAGGCCGGAAATCGCCATCAGTCGATCATCGGCATACCCGCTACCGGCAAACGCTAACAATTTCGTTAAAACGTTCGCGTCGCCGAGCCGGGCCAAGGCCTCCGCCGCCTGCAGTTTGACCCCGGGGTCCTGCTTCGGCTGCCGCAGCACCAACCACAGCTTCGCACGACTGTCTGAACGGAGGGCGGTTTGTCCGAGTTTGCCCAGCAGCAGGCACGCTTGCGCCTTCAATTGCGAATTCTTGCCGAACAGAGCGGCGTCATACCACTTCTTGAATCGTGTATCCCCCATCTTTTCCAAAGCATATCCGGCGGCCATTTTGACGGATTCATCCCGGTCCCACAGCAATTGCTCCAAAGGCCTCCGCGTCGAGGTTTCATTCATATCACCGAGGGCGACCACCGCGGCGAATCGGACTGCCGGCAGTTTATCCTGCAGGGCTTTCAAGATCAGTTTCTGGACCTTGGCATCGGCTTTGAGTTGGGCCAGTGCTTCCAAGGCGTTACATCGTAACGCCGCATCCTTGCCGGAGGCCGCCTGCAACAGAACCTGGCGCATCCGGTTGCGGAGCTGCTCGTTATCCGCAGAACGACCGGATAAGCTGAGCCGGTCCCCATGACAACCCGCGGCGGCCAGTATCAGCAATCCCAAAAGCCATTTCCGGACACTCGTTTTCAACGTCATAGCCCCACCCACCTACCTCTCTATGTAGCCATTAACTCATTTATCCATGAACACACAAATCTTACCCCAATCCGCCGCGAAACCAAGTAAAATCCGGGCTACGGACATTTCCCGGCGGCCCCATGAGCCAAATGTTCATTCTCTCGTTCATGTGGCTTGAGGTAAGAAACAGAACTCTTGCAGAAACCGCTCATTTCGAATACACTCTGAGTTTCCTGGACCCTGAAATCCGGAGGCCTTAATGGGTAAGTTTCGAATTTGGATAGGTTTAGATTTTCTGCTGCTGGTGTGTATCCTCGGCGGCTGCCGGAGCACACAAGTCGAGAACAACGGTAGTCCCGTAACCAAACTAATTCAAAAACTACTGCCTGAAGATCCTACCCAAAAACAGCAGCGACTCCTGAAGAACTTGAGTTCGCCCGACGCGGACCTCCGTCGGGAAGGAGTGCTCATGCTCGGAAAGGGAGAGTCCGCCACCTGGGACGTCACGCTGGAAATACTCGCTCTGATGAGTAAGGGCGATTCCGAAGCCCAGGTACGCGCCGCGGCGGTTCAGGTGTATGCCAAACTCGACCAAAGCGAAGGGCTCTCCGACGTGCTGACCCGCGCCGCCCGCGACCGTTCGGCCCTGGTGCGTCGGGAATGTATTGAAGCCTTGCGCGAACGAAACGACGAAGACAGTATGGAAGTATTGCTCCATCTGCTGGCCCACGATCCGGAGGACTCTCTTCGGGCGGAGGCCGCCGCGGCACTGGCCCATTACCGTTATCGTAAAGCCGTCCTGGGTCTGGCCGCGGCCCTGGACGACGATGAGTTCGCAGTTTTATATCGCTCCCGGCAGTCCCTGAAGAAACTGACCGGCAAAGATTTTGCATACGACCGCTCCGAGTGGGAAAATTGGATCTACTCGGCGGAGGATCCGTTTCCCCTGAAATAAGACGTAACCTCACGCAATGCTATAGGAAACCTACATGCAGGCATTGGTATATGAGCAAGGGAAAGTTCGGTTTGTTCGTAACTATCCAGAACCGAAAGCGGCCGCGGATGAAGTCCTGATACAGGTCGAACTGGCGGGGATTTGCGGCACCGATCTGGAAATCAGCAAAGGGTATCTGGCATTTGAAGGCGTTATGGGTCATGAGTTTGTCGGTACGGTGATAAAAGGACCGCGCGAGTTGACCGGCCGCCGCGTCGTCGCGGAAATCAACTGCGTCTGCGGGCGCTGCGACATGTGCCAATCCGGACTGGCCAACCACTGCCGCGACCGGCAGGTGATCGGTATCTCGAAACGTAACGGTGCTTTTGCCGAGTATATCGCGGCGCCGAAGCGCAATATCCATACGGTCCCCGACGCCGTCAGCAGCGAAGAGGCCGTTTTCGTCGAGCCGCTCGCCGCCGCTTTGCAGATAGTCAAACAGGTTCCTATCGAATCCCGCGACAAGGTGGCCGTCGTCGGTGACGGCCGGCTGGGACTGCTGGCGGTCCAGGTTCTCTGTGCCCGGGGCGCTAAGGGCAAAGTCGTCCTGATCGGTAAACATCCGGAAAAACTCACCTTCGCGGAAAAACGAGGCATCCAGGGATTTCTGCTCGAGGATATGCTTGTCAAACCGGAATGGGACGTCGTTGTGGACTGCACGGGCAGCGCGGATGGTTTTGCCACGGCCTGCCGGCTGGTTCGTCCCCGGGGCCGACTCGTTCTCAAAAGCACCTGGGCCCAGGGTGAAGCGGTGGATCTCTCGCCGCTGGTCATCGACGAAATTACCCTGGTCGGCTCTCGGTGCGGTCCCTTCCCCGACGCGATCAACGCCCTGGCCGCGCAACAGGTCGTCACGACGGGTCTGATCACCTCCCGTTTCGCCCTGCCCGACGCGGAAAAAGCCTTGGCCAAGGCCCAAAATCCCGAACAGATTAAAGTCATCCTGGAAATAAAGTCATAGAAAATTGGAAGTTAAGATCTTACCCCACGTAGATTCATAGGAAAGGAGAAAACATGAACCGCAGTAACCGCTTAAAGCCCATCGGCACTTTTGTAATTCTGTTTTTGACTCTGGGTATAAGTTCGTCGTTTGGCGAGGTGAAATGGCAGCCTTTATTCGACGGTAAGACGCTCGACGGCTGGCAAGTCAAGGGCGGTTTTGCCACGTACCGCGTCGAAGACGGTATGATCGTCGGCGCCACCGCCAAAGGCAGTCCCAATACCTTTCTCTGTACGAAAAAAGAGTACAGCGATTTCGTTCTCGAATTCGAGGTTTTATGCGACCCGGCCTTGAACAGCGGTTGCCAGATCCGCAGCCATGTGTACGAAAAGGACGCCACTTTGACCGTAGAGCGGAATGGCAGGAAAATAGAACAAAAACGTCACAAAGGCGAAGTCTATGGCTACCAGGTCGAGATCGCCAACGCCGAGACCGGCACCTCCGGGGGCGTCTGGGACGAGGCCCGTCAGGCCAAATGGCTTTACGCTACCCAAGACGATCCCCAGGCAAGTAAGGCATTGAAAAATAACGAGTGGAACCACTATCGCATTCAGTGCATCGGCGATTACATCCGCACCTGGGTCAACGGCATTGCCTGCGCCCACTTTCATGATTCGCTGGACGCGTCTGGGTTGATCGGTCTGCAGGTCCACAGCGTCGGGGGCGATGCGAAACTCCAGGTTCGCTGGCGTAATATACGCATCCGGGACCTGAGCAAAGCCGCCTGGCAGCCGAACTTTAAAAAGAACCAACTCAATGACTGGATCGTCAAAGGTCCGGCGAGCAAGAACAAATGGGTGGTAGGGACGGCGCAGATGGATCCCGCCGATCCCAAACAACTCATCGCCAAGAAGGGCGATAACGAAATGATCAATCTTGCCATCCATCACGGTGACAGTTCCGATATCTACACCAAAGAAAAATTCGGTGATTGCTATATCTCGCTGGAGGTCATGGTTCCCAAAGGCTCCAACTCCGGAATCTACGTTATGGGCGAATACGAGGTTCAGGTTCTCGACAGTTACGGGAAAGATCCGAAGCAGTTCAATCCCGGAGACATGGGCGCCATTTATGGCGCTGCCGTTCCCCAGGTTCCTGTCAATCCCTGTCGGGCGCCCGGTCAATGGCAGAAGTACATCATCGAATTTCGCGCCCCGCGTTTTGATAGTAAGGATAAAAAAATCGAGAACGCGAAGTTCCTGAACGTGGAGCTCAACGGAACCACTCTGCACTGGAATCTGGTCATGCCGCAACAAACGCCCGGCGGCGTCACCGGACGGGAACACCCCGTCGGCCCCCTGATGTTCCAGGGCAATCACGGGCCCGTGGCGTACCGCAACATTCGCATCTATTCGATGAATTACCATTGAAAAGGTAAAATGATAAATAAACAATGAGCAATGATATGTAGCTCCGCCGCCCTTGGCGGAGTGGAATAAAAAACGTCCCCGTGGGCGGGGGCGCTCCAAGATTATGAACAATCTAGGATTAATTCGTATCTCCCAATGGGTGGCATACTCCAGCGTTCGTTTGAACATGGTTTTATTATTCAGCGTATTGGCGCCTTTGCGTGAGGAATTATTTTAAGGATGTAACGATGCCGAAAAAATTTATTCACAAAAATTTTCTGTTATCCAACGATATTTCGCGGACCCTGTTTCACGAATACGCCAAGCCGATGCCGATCTACGATTATCACTGCCACCTGTCCCCTGCCGAGATCGCGGAGAACAAACAATACGAGAACCTGACCCAGGTCTGGCTCTACGGGGACCATTACAAATGGCGGGCCATGCGCACCCACGGCGTACCCGAACGGCTCTGCACCGGCGATACCAGTGACTGGGAGAGGTTCGAGGCCTGGGCCGAGACCGTACCCTATACCCTGCGCAATCCGCTCTATCACTGGACGCACCTGGAACTTAAACGTTATTTCGGAATTGACGACCTTTTGAGTCCCAAGACGGCGAAAAAAATCTATGCCAAAACCAGCGAAATGCTCCAAACGGATGAGTTCCGTGCCCGCAGCCTGATGCAAAAGATGAACGTCAAAATCGTCTGTACCACCGACGATCCCATCGACACATTAGAGTACCATCAAAAAATCAAAGAGGACGGATTTTCGGTCAAAGTTCTGCCCGCCTGGCGTCCGGACAAGGCGATGGCCGTTGAGAATATCGAAATCCTCAACCAGTATATCGACGCCCTCGCCCAGGCCGCCGACGTGGAAATCAATAATTACGGCGCCTTTCTCGACGCCATCCGCAAGCGCCATGACTTCTTTCACGAGAGGGGCTGCCGACTCAGCGACCACGGCCTTGAGACCATGTACGCCGAGGATTACAACGATGACGAGATTCACGCCATCTTCGATAAAATTCGCTCGCGCCAGGAACTCGATCCGGCGGAACAACTCAAATTCAAGTCTGCCATGCTGATCGAATGTGCGATCATGGATCACGAAACCGGCTGGACCCAGCAGTTTCACTACGGCGCCCTGCGCAATAACAATACCCGCATGCTCGAGAAGATCGGGCCCGACAGCGGTTTCGATTCCATCGGCGATTGGCCGGTCGCCCAGGCCCTGAGTAAATTCTTCAACCGACTCGCCCAACAGGAGAAATTGACCAAAACCATTCTGTACAATCTCAATCCGCGCGACAACGCCCTCCTGGCTAGCATGATCGGCAACTTCCAGGACGGCTCCGTTCCCGGCAAGATGCAATTAGGTTCCGGCTGGTGGTTCCTGGACCAGAAAGACGGCATGACCCGGCAGATCGAAGACTTATCCAACATAGGGCTCTTGAGTCACTTCGTCGGTATGCTAACCGACTCGCGCAGTTTCCTGTCGTATCCACGTCACGAATATTTCCGTCGCATCCTGTGCGACATTCTCGGCCGCGACGTCGAAAGCGGCGAAATCCCCCACGACATCGACCTCCTCGGCGAGATGGTCCAAAACATCAGCTACAACAACGCTAAAAACTATTTCGCCATCGACCTATAAGAAGTATTTCTGATGTGGTTCTATTTAGTAGAAACAGTTACCTGTGTACGGTACAAGGACTGGATGGTTTGGGAAAAAGCTGGAAAAGGGATTGAAGCGGCAGACGGAGTCGGGTAAAATAGGGTGGAATTGCGGAAAGTGATCCGTACAAACCAAGGTAAGCTCCGAAGCCTCATCGGAGCTCAGAAAGGGGGTTTGTAATGCGGTTATGTATTATTGTTGTATCCGTGGTTTTTGTCTTTATTTCTTCTTTTCCGTGTTTAAACGCTTCTGAGGATACCAGCCAGGACAAACAGAATGAAAATTATGACCGTCAAATCTATTACGGGGACTCGTTACCGTATTTATTCCAGGAGACACTGCATAAAAATGATGATAACCGGAAAATCGCGTATGATACTATTATTAAAAAATTTCATCGAGATCCTAACGCTATACCTATTATCCTGCGGGGCATTTACGATTCGAATCGTATGATAGCGTATAATTGTGCATTGCAATTGGGCAATTATAAAATCCAGCAAGCTGTTGGTCCTTTGTGGGCATGCTGTTTGGATCAATCACTTAATGAAGAGATTAAATATGCGGCAGCTAAATCCCTGGCAAAATTGGGCGATGAGCACATCTATATGATGCTGTGCGGCGGCTTAGGCAGTAACAATCCTAGAGTTCGTTCTCTTTGTAATCAGGGGGTGAAGATATTAAGTGGTAGGAATCCTACGAATTTCGGCTATAAAGATCCGCTGGAAGGTGCAGCATGGATGCCGGCTCTCACTTTGCCGACACGAGGCTGTCTGGAAGATGCCCAGGTAAAAGCAGAGCGATGGCAAGCGATTGTTGAATATTTAGAATGGTTACGAGCGGAAAAGGAACATCTCTATAATAAGAAGTTTCCCCAAAAGCAAGATCCGATAGGACTTTGGTTTGATCCCGGATCTAAGACATATGATCTCTGTAATATACATCGCATGGGAGATCATTATTATTTTCAGAGAAAATCTTCCCATCAACAGGTCAAATTTGCCTGGCTCCAGGAAGTACCCACATCCAAAGACCGAAGATTCAGGACTATCAACACGGTGCTAAATGACGAATACTACATAATTGATTCTGTAGGAGATCTGCGATTCGTAAATAGAGAGGGCGTAATCTGGACGGCGAAAAAGTATCAATTTCAACGTTCCCAGTATTACTTCCATTACGATCCTCTCGACGAATCTGGCAATGAATCGGGGGTCAGGATACACATCCTGGGGAAACCCCATATGCTGATATATACGTTAACCGGCAAACTACAGACCCATAAACATAGGCTGGGACTTTACCATCTAGCGAAAGATAATAACGCATACACCGAAAAAGATAAAACGCTTGAGCAGCGGTTCAACCATTTGTATGAGATGTCCGGGGATTTCGTGAAGCCCTTAGCTTTATTTTATAATCCCAGTAAAAAAGATTCTAACGGCAGAATCAGGATTAATTTTGCTTTCCGAGACGAATACAAACCTGATCTTCGGGTACGATTTGTCGTGGATCTGTGGGATCTAAATGGTTCCCTGTTAAATTCTTGGGAATCCCGGGAGTTTTCTGATATCCGTTATGAGGAGAAACCGGGCTATATTGTACGGGGACGTAATCGGAAAGTTCTTGATGTTTATGGAGAGAGCATGACTGTGGATAAGGCTTTCGCAGGTCGAGTAGAAAAAATTGTCATCACATTTGAAAACATAACGCCCGATGAATCAAGAAACTAAACTTAGAAGGAGACAACCATGTTACCCAAAAAGTCAAAATATATACAGGTGGTTGGTATTATCCTGGTCGGCTTTTACTTACTTGGCGTTCGTGCCGACGAACCGCAATCCAACATGGATTCTGCGTTTCAACAAGCCTATGAGAAATTGCTTCAAGCGGAACATTGGCGAGCCCGTTATGATGTTGAAGAGTTGATGGCTCAACATGGTATTTTGGAAGCGCCTTACTTTATTAAAGCTACCAAGCATGAAAACGAACAAGTAAGAAGGCATGTGTATGAAATCCTTTTGGATCAATACCCTTATGATCCAATTGCCGTAAATACCATCGTACAGGGCATCTACGATACGTCTCATCGGATATCGTGTTTTTGTGCCTCGCAATTGGGGAATTATTATGTATATCAGGCCATTGGGCCGCTATATGCCTGTGTTCAGGACAAAGACCTTCCCACCAAGACTCGGTATGCAGCGGCAAAATCTCTGGCACAACTTGACGACGACAGAGTCTTCGGAATGCTTTGTCAGGGATTGTCCGATGATTATCTCTATACACGGCATTACTCGAATGTGGGAGTAAAAGCATTGACGGGGAAAAGCCCCATGGACTTCGGGGCCGACGACCCATGGGAAAATTCTATAGTGTCCGCCGGCCACGTCAGAAGCTTGGTATTACCTCTTCTAGATACCGCCAAGATAAAGGCAAAGCGATGGAAAGCGATTGCGGATTACCTGGAATGGTTACGTGCTTCGCACCCTAAATTATATGTTAAGACAGATGTATATACGGAAGAAATCATTGGTTGCTGGGTGAATAATAAAAATAACAAGATAACCATCACTGTTGGTCGCAAGGGAGTCTTTTATATCAATATAGAAAACGAAGATGAAACAATCACTAGATTCCCCTTAGTAAACGAACCATCAGCGCGGGGGCGGATTTTCCGAAAAAAAGAACAACCTTTAGAGTATGAATATTATGTGATAGATAAAACAGGCAACCTCCAAATCTGGGATGATAATAAAGGATTGCTTCGGACAGCCACAAAAGTACTCGGTTCCCTTCCCCTGGACGTGGGAGCTTCTTTCCAAACTTTAAAGGTACAGCAAAGAACTGCGGCTGCCCGTAAGAAAAAAATCATCCAGCTTTACACTAGGGCCTTACAGTATAAGCGAGAGCACGAGTACGAACAGGCCATAGCCACGATAAATACCCTCCTGGAACTTGATCCCTCCAATGAACCAGCCAAACTATTGCTTGAGAATTTGCAGGCCCTCAAACGAGCCAGGAAGAGATGGGGTCTTAGGGAAAAACCGGTAATCATTCGAGGAGATCGATATACTGAATCAAACGTTCCTTTCCGTGAATCAAATAATTATATAGACGATTGAGTGGCAAAAATGAGAGACACATAGACGAGACGAAATTGCAATCCGGAAATGAATATTGACGTCTCTTTTCCTGTTAAAATACACGTCACCAAGGGCCAATAAAAGCAATCCACTATAAACATACGGAACCGGATTTTATATCATACCGGACGGCTCAGCAGCGAAATGTTCCAATGACGGATAAATCGAAACAAATAGAGACGTCCGATAATTGCATCCCCACGCTGGGCGCCCTAGTATCCGGATTGGGGTAACATTTCGTTCATTCATAGAAGAGTCGCAGCAAATATTATTTCGTAACCTATTTATTAATAATGATTTATAAATTTCTTAGGGAAAACAATTTGACTTTTAGTATTTTACTATATATATTTATAGTAGAATAATAAAATGCAATATGAGGATTACGATTATGCCTACACAAACTGTAATACCGGATGCGATAGCGGAACGAGTGGCGGAGACGTTAAAAGCGGTGGGCCATCCGGTTCGCCTGCAGATAGTGGCCCTTTTGGAAGAAGAGGAGATGTGCGTGGGAGATATCGTCTCGGCCCTGGGCGCCAAGCCGGCGATCACCAGTCAGCAATTAAATATGCTCAAGGATAAACGGGTGCTTGCCTGCCGCCGCGACGGGGCGAAGGTATATTACCGAATCGCCAATCCTCATATTATTCAACTGTTGCATTGTGTTTATGAGAATTGTCCGAAAAATAACCAGAATCCTTAAGCGAAGGAGAAATACCATGTTAATAAAAATATTATTCATTGTGGGCGGAGGAGTTTTATTCGGCGGAGTCTTAGGCTACTTCGGCAAATGTTCGACGGGCGCCTGTCCGTTGACCGCCAATCCCTTTCGGGGGGCGATCTACGGCGGGATTATCGGACTACTATTTGCGCTGATGCTTAATACCTCGTCCGCCTCACCGACAAAGGAATCCCCGATTACGGTATTTGCCCCGAATACGAATCAGACAGATAAGGAGAACAAAACCATGAAAGTCGAAATGGAACAGACGGAATTTCAGAAACAGATCTTAGGTCAGCAAGGAGTGTCGTTGGTGGATTTTTACGCCGACTGGTGCGGCCCGTGCCGGGCGCTGGCGCCCACGATAGCGGCGTTGGCGGACGAGTACGCCGGACGCGTAACGGTGGCCAAAGTCAATGTGGATGAAAATCCGGAGCTGACACAAAAGTACGGCATCCAGGGAATCCCCGCGGTATTAATCTTCAAGGACGGTCAGATTCTGAATCGGCTGGTAGGACTGCAAAACCAATCGACGTACGAAGACGCCCTGAATAAGGCCCTGGGAAAATAATTAAAGATTATATCGCATAAGACGAGGAGATCGAATCATGCCGATTTATGAATATCGTTGTCCGAAATGCAATCACCGGGAAGATTTTATGGAAAATCGCGCGCGAACGGGAAGACATCGTTGTCCGAAATGCGGGGAAAGTCAGATGGACCGACAGATATCCGTGTTTTCCTGCGGCGGGCCATCCCGGCCGTCCCGGGAGCAAGGCGGTTCCAG
>CAZNQT010000030.1:8295-17839 GCA_964574885.1 uncultured Pirellulales bacterium | reverse complement strand
ACGCGATACTGCTCGAATAACTGCCCCTATAAGGTGAGGCGTTTTAATTTCTTCGATTATACCAAACAATTCCTCCGCAATCCGGTGCGGGAGTTGGCCTATAATCCGCAGGTGACCGTGCGCATGCGGGGCGTGATGGAGAAATGCACCTTCTGCCTGCAGCGGATCAACGCCGTCAAATTTATGGCCAAGAATAAGAAGGAGAAGATCGAAGACGGCGCCATAAAAACCGCATGTCAGCAGGCCTGCCCGGCGGGAGCGATTGTGTTTGGCGATATGAACGATACCGACAGCCAGGTGTATCAATGGGCCAAAAGTGGTAGGACCTATCGAGTCTTGGAAGAATTGAATATCCGGCCTAATGTAAATTACCTGGCTAAAATCCGCAATCCTCACCCAAATACCATTGGGAATGGACAAGGCTGAAAACTAAGAAGAGAATAGCGCGTGATGAGTACTGAGAGTGTAACATTACCGATGGAGAATTTTGTCGAGGGTAAAGTTACCCTCAAGCAACTGGATGACGATATCAATCGGCCGCTGGAATCCTTTCCGACGATACGTTGGTGGATCGCCTTTGGATGCACTTCGACTCTGGTGTTGATTTTTGGGTACTGCCTTTACCTCACGGTTGCCAGAGGCATCGGCATGTGGGGTAACAATCAACCGGTCGGCTGGGGATTTGCCATCGTAAATTTCGTCTTCTGGATCGGGATCGGACACGCCGGCACCCTGATCAGCGCCATCTTGTACATCCTGCGCCAACGCTGGCGTACGGCTATCGCTCGTTTTGCCGAGGCCATGACCATCTTCGCAGTAGTCTGTGCACTCATCTTCCCTTTGATTCATACCGGGCGCCCTTGGCGGGCATGGTACTGGCTGATACCGCTGCCCAACGCCAACAACATCTGGGTCAATTTCCGTTCACCTCTGTTGTGGGACGTCTTTGCCGTGGGTACCTATGGCACGGTTTCCCTCCTTTTTTGGTACACCGGCCTTATCCCCGACCTGGCGATCATCCGCGATCGGGCCCGGAATCGAATGCGAAAATTGATCTACGGATTTTTAAGTCTCGGCTGGACGGGCAGCAACCGCTCCTGGAGCCATTACGAACGAGCGTACCTGCTCTTTGCCGGTCTCTCGACGCCGCTGGTTTTAAGCGTGCACAGCATCGTTTCCTTCGATTTTGCCGTTGCGGTCGTTCCGGGATGGCACACCACCCTCTTTCCCCCTTATTTTGTCGCCGGTGCCATCTTAAGTGGTATGGCCATGGTGGCCACCTTGATCATTATCATGCGCAAAATGTTCCGCTTGCAGCACCTGGTCACCAAAAATCACCTGGACCTCATGAATAAAATCATCATCACCACGAGTCTCATGGTTGGCTATTCGTACATCGTGGAATTATTCATCGCCTGGTACAGCGGCGCCATCTACGAACGCTACGCCTTTGCCAATCGACTCCTGGGCCCCTATGCCTGGGGGTACTGGACGATGGTGGCGTGCAATGTGATCTTCCCGCAGTTGTTATGGATCCGCAAGGTCCGGCGTACTGCCATGATTATGTACCCGCTGGTGATTCTGGTAAACGTCGGGATGTGGATGGAGCGGTTTGTGATTATCATTTCCAGTTTGCACCGCGATTTCCTGCCGTCGAGTTGGGGAATGTTCTATCCGACCTGGGTGGACGCGGGACTATTAGCGGGTAGTTTCGGTTTATTTTTAACCTTGATGCTTTTGTTCTGCCGTTTCCTGCCGACCATTTCCGTAGCGGAGTTGAAATCCGTAATGCCGAACGCACAACCGAAACATTAAGTGAATGAGTAGATGAGCTATGGCTGAGAAAAAGAAAATAGTGGGTATCGTGGGACTTTTCGACGAAGTGGACGCTCTGATCGTCGCTGCCGAAAAGGTGCGCGACGCCGGGTACCAAAAGTGGGATTGCCACACCCCCTACCCGGTGCACGGTTTGGATAAGGCCATGGGATTGAAACGTTCGCCGGTGCCGATGATCTGCCTGGGAATGGGATTTGTCGGCGTCGCGGCGGCGCTCACCATGCAGGGCTGGATGAACGCCGTGGACTATCCCCTCGTCATCGGCGGTAAACCGTTGTTCAGTTGGCCCGCCTTCATACCGATTACCTTCGAGTTCTTCGTGTTGTTTTCCGCCCTCAGCATTGTCGGCTGTTTAATCTTTTTCTGCCGTCTCTGGCGCTGGTATTCCCCCCTGCACGACTCGGAGATCATCTCGGAAATTACCCGTGACCGTTTTGCCGTGGTGCTGGATGGTTCTGATGAAAAATATGTCGAAGCCGATGCCCGCAAATTATTGCAGGAAACTGGTTGTAAAGACGTTCGGGACCTGTTTGAATTTTACCAAGAGGAAGATACCCAATAATGCCGGAATCCCCTGAAAAAAACGTTCAGGCCGCTAAAAAACCTTTACCCGTATTTAAGGTTACGGTGATCGTCATATTGGCGAGTTCCATTATCATCCCTTTGGCTTTGGTAGCGATGCCGTATATCGAATTTTTCAACGACATGGCCGTGCAGCCCAAAGGCAAGGCTCAGGGCACCTATGGCTGGTTTTTCGGTAAAGAACTGACCGCCGAGCGCGCTCCGGTTCCCGGAACGTTGCCCCGGGGCTATCATCCGTACCCCATTGACGATCCGAACGAAACGCGAGCTCAGATCGCTGCGGGAAAATTACTCCGGAATCCCAGGGCAAAATCGATGGATAGTTTTTACCGCGGTCAGTTCGTATATAACACATATTGCATTGTTTGCCACGGTCGCTGGGGGGACGGCGACGGCCCCGTAATAGGACCGGAGCGGTTTCCGGCTCCTCCCTCGTTGCACGAGAACGCAAAAAAATATCCCGACGGCAGAATCTATCATATAATCACCAGGGGAAGAGGGCAGATGCCCGGATATGCCGTACAGATCGTCCCCGAAGACCGTTGGCACGCGGTGAACTATCTGCGCGTGCTGCAGAAAAAACGGGAGATGGAATTGCAGGACTAACAAGTGAATGGTTCACCATGTACGACAAACGTGAAGGATGAGAATGATTGCTGAAAGCGTCGTAACACAAACAGAACTATCAACCCAGACCAGGAAAAGGCTCTGGCTTAAAACCAGTATCCTGCTCATCTTTCATGGAGTGTTGTTCAGCCTGATCGGCCTCTTTCGATCCGGTGGTTGGCAGGGATTCGGATTAAGTTACCTTTGGGGATTTGCCTTTGTTTGGACGGTGGCGTTAGGTTGTCTGTTTTTTGTGGCCCTCCAGCACGCCACCAGTTCTGTTTGGAGCGTGGTGATTCGGCGCGTGGGGGAGATCTGGGCTTCGCCGATGCTCCTGATTGCCATATTTTTCGTCGGATTGATTGGCCTGGCACTGATCGAGAAAGTCGGATTGTATCCTTGGGCCCATGCCGGATCCAGAGAAGAATTACATATGACCGGTAACAAGGAATTATATCTGAACCTCGGTTTCTTTGTGGTTCGCGGGATGGCGTATTTCGCTGTCTGGATGTTTTTTACTCGGTTCTTTGTCGGTAAGTCAATCGCACAGGATACTTCGGAGCAACCGTTCGTGCTAGCCGACAAACTCAATCGTGTCTCACGACCGTTTTTGGTGATCTTTGCTTTTACGGCCACCTTTGCCTCGTTCGACTGGCTCATGAGTCTGGATCCGAAGTGGTTCAGCACGATCTACGGCGTCTATGTATTCGCGGGTATGTTTGTAACGGCGTTGTCGGTAATCACTTTGACCGTCATCGGCTTGCGCAGCACGAATCGACTCGGAGAAGGCATTATCCGCAACGAGCATCTCTACAGCTTGGGGGGATTGCTGTTCGGGTTTGTCTGCTTCTGGGGTTATATCGCCTTCAGTCAGTATATGCTCATCTGGTACGGCAACATTCCGGAAGAAACCGAATTTTTCGTCATCCGCTTTTCCGGAGGCTGGTTGACCTTTACCTTCGTTATCGCCCTGATTCGTTTTGTCATTCCGTTTCTGGCGCTGCTCCCGCGCGAGGCCAAAATGAATCCACGGATTCTGGTGCCGATTTCCGTTTTGATGATTGTCGGGCAAATGATCGATTTATATTGGCTGATCATGCCCCATGCTCATAAGGAAGGACCGGTCGGCGGTCTTTGGCAGTTCGGCCCCCTCCTGCTCATGTCGGGAATGATTTTATTATGGGTAAGTCATGGTATTAAGAAGTATAATTGTCTGGCAGCGAAGGATCCGTTGTTTGAAAAATCAAAACATTTTCGATTATGAGAAATGTATTGCGAGAAAAATTATGAAACAGTGTATCGCTCATCAAAAGAAAGCCGTTCTGGCGTTGATCGTCCTGGCGCTGGTCGTACCCTGCCGGGCCGAGGAGAAACAACCCGGACTCGTGGAAAAACTGGGCGAAACGATCCCGTTGGATTTGACGTTTCAGGATGAAAACAATCAGGACGTCATCCTGCGCGACCTGATCAAAAAGCCCACCGTCTTAACGTTGGTCTATTATCGCTGCCCCAATATCTGCAGTCCCCTCTTGCAGGAATTGGCTCGGGTGGTTCAGTTGTGCAAATCCCGACCCGGCCGGGATTATCAACTGATTACCATCAGTTTTGACAAGAGGGAGACCTCGGAACTCTCCCGCATTGCCGCCGATTCGATCGCGGGGTCTATGGAAACCCCCATCCCGAAGGACAGTTGGCGCTTTATGACCGGCGACGAGGAGAACATCAATGCCTTGGCGGACTCCGTTGGATTCAATTTTGTGCAGGACGAAAATGGCGATTTCACGCATCCGGCCACGGTGATCTTTCTCACCAAAGAGGGCAAAATAGTTCGCTACCTGGGGGGACTGGAGATGCTCCCCGCCGATATGGACTTGGCGATTGTGGATGCCACCAAGGGACGCGCGCGGAATTTTATGCAAAAAATCCAACGGCTCTGCTACACCTACGATCCCAAAGGAAAAAAATATGTCTTCCAGATCAATCGAATTATTTTAGGATGCAGTTTGATTGTGGCCTTCGCCTTCGCCTGCTTTTTATTTTTCCAAAGTAAAAAACGACGACGCGAGCAGGCCCAGGCTGCGTCGCTGGCGGGAAAGACGAACGAATCCGAACGAACGAATTCGAAGAACGAGGCTTAGAGTTGATGGGAAATGGAGCGTTAACCTTGGATGCGGCGACGACGCCGAATTTCTATCAGGCGCGCCGGGGGATTTGGTCCTGGCTGCTCACGACCGACCACAAACGGATCGGAATTTTGTATTTAATTTCGATTTTGATCTTCTTTTTGTTCGGCGTGAGCATGGCCGTGACCATGCGCCTGGAATTGTTCTCGCCCGGCGTGCAATTTGCCGACGGCAATACCTATAATCGTATCCTGACCCTGCACGGCGTCGTCATGATTTTTCTCTTCATCATTCCCGGCATCCCTGCCGTATTTGGCAATTTCTTCCTCCCCATTATGATTGGCGCGCCGGATGTCGCCTTTCCCCGCCTGAATTTACTCTCTTGGTATTGTTATATCGGCGGGGGGTCGCTGGCTTTATTTACCGTCCTTACCGGACAGGCCCCCGATACCGGTTGGACCTTCTATGTACCGTATGCCGTCAACACCCAATATAACGTCTATCTCCCCCTGACCGCCGCCGTCATTCTCGGCTGGTCCTCCATTCTCACCGGTATTAATTTTGTCACCACCGTGCATCGACTCCGGGCCCCGGGCATGAAATGGTTCAAGATGCCTTTGTTTATTTGGAGTCTGTACGCCACCGCCTGGACCCAGATTCTCGCCACTCCCGTTGTCGCGATTACCTTAATCCTGGTTATGCTTGAACGGGCCTTCGATATCGGAATTTTCGATCCGACCAAAGGCGGCGATCCCATTCTCTATCAGCACCTGTTCTGGATTTATTCGCATCCGGCGGTCTATATCATGGTATTGCCCGCTATGGGAGTCGTCTCGGAGATCATTCCGACCTTCAGCCGTAAAGCCATTTTTGGCTACAAATTCATCGCCTATTCCTCCGTCGCCATTGCCAGCATCGGTTCGCTCGTCTGGGGCCATCACATGTTCACCAGCGGAATGGCCGACGAGGCGCGCATCGTCTTCTCCTTCCTTACCTTCCTCGTCGCCGTCCCCAGCGCCGTCAAGGTCTTTAACTGGATTTCCACCATGTATAAAGGGTCCATCAAACTCGAACCGCCCATGGTCATGGCCTTGATGTTTATCTTCCTCTTCAGCATCGGCGGGTTTACCGGACTCATGCAGGGCTCCCTCGCCACCGACATCCATGTCCACGACACCTCTTTTGTCGTGGCGCATTTTCACTATACCATGTTCGGCGGCGTCGGTATTGTCTTCTTTGCCTCTCTGTTGTATTGGTTTCCTAAAATGTTCGGTAGGATGTATCCCAAGAAAATTATCCATCTGAGTCTGATTTTGTTTTTTGTGGGATTTCAGTTCTTGTATTTTTCCCTCTTTCTGGCGGGCATGGCCGGCATGCCCAGACGCTATGCGGATTATCTGCCGGAATATACCATCTATCATCGCTGCTCCACCGTCGGCTCCTGGATCCTGGTCTCCGGATTACTCATGATGATCGGCACGATTATTTACTCGATCTGGAAAGGGGCCAAAGCCGACGACAATCCCTGGGGTGCCAAAACCCTGGAATGGCAAACCTCGACGCCCCCCCCGGTCTTGAATTTTGACCAAACCCCCAGGATTACGGCCGGACCCTATGAATATCCCGAGGAGGTGGAACCGTGACCGAGACCTCTGTTGCCGGCGCCCCGGAACATACGGAACATAGCGAACATTACGATGCCGTGGCCAGCCGCATCGGCATGTGGTTGTTCCTGTTCACCGAAGTCCTGATGTTCGGCATGCTCTTCCTGGCCTACGCCGTGTACTTGTATAAATATAAAAATCAGTTTCAAATGGCCTCCATCCATTTGGACCGACCCATCGGGGCGGTCAACACCATCATCTTGATCACGAGTAGTCTGACGATGGCCCTGGCAATCGCCGCCATACAGAAAGCAAACAAAAAACGATGTCTGATCTTTCTCGCCATCACCGTGCTGTGTGCCGCGACCTTTTGCACCATCAAAGGATTTGAATGGAGCGACAAATTTCACCATGAAATTTACCCCCGTTCGCCGCTCTTTGAAGATCTGCCCCGAGGCGAAGCCGTTTTCTTCGGCTTGTATTTTGTCATGACCGGCATTCACGCCCTACACGTGATGGTCGGGGCGATCGTAATCCTCCTGGCCTTTCTCCTGGTCCTGAAGAATAAAATTAACGCCGAACGGGTTTCGTTCTTACAGAATACCGGTTTGTTTTGGCACCTGGTGGATATGGTGTGGATCTACCTGTTCCCCCTGTTTTATTTGATAAGATAAATACGTAGGGACGACCCCTGGTGGTCGCCCGTGTGGAGACATAAATTTGCACGTACATACTAACCCCCGATGTCAACCGGGGGACGAATGGGAAAAAATATCAACTAAGTTAAGTAGAAACGAAAAATGTTTCATAATATTAAAAATCAAGGTGGCAGCCTCAAGCGAGTCTCCGAGATTTGTGCTGGTTGCTTGCTCGGTTTTTATGCTCCCACTTGGGGTTTCACCCCCCTGTTCGTACAGGGGCTATAAAGGAAAAGCAATACGTGAGTAAACAAGAGGAAATACATCTGGTGCCGGCTCGTGTCTTCCTGTCCGTCTGGGTCGGCCTGGTTCTGTTAACTGTCATTACGGTCAGCGCCAGTTATTTAGACATGAAGAAGTTTACCGTCTTCACGGTCATGCTCATCGCCACGGTGAAAGCCTCGCTGGTGTTGTTGTACTTCATGCACATTCGTTTTGAAAATAAAATCTTTATGATTATGATACTGGTCGTATTAGCGGTATTTTCCGTGTTTGTGGCTTTAACGTTTTCGGATTACCCGTACCGACCCTGAGAACACTAATGAATATATTCCTGAACAGTTTAGCCTCCGAATCCGAAGTGGCGCATCATACGGGTGGCATGCTCAAGTACTCTTGAGCATGTATGAAAATTTTGTATGAGATGGTAGTGACACAATAACAATGAATATATTCCTGAACAGTTTGGCATCCGAATCCGAAGTGGCACATCAGACGGGTGGCATGCTCAAGTACTCTTGAGCATGTATGAAAATTTTATATGAGATGGTAGTGACACAATAACAATGAATATATTCCTGAACAGTTTGGCATCCGAATCCGAAGTGGCGCATCAGGTGGATCGCGCCTTCTGGATTCTGATCGGCATCAGCGCCGTGCTGTTGCTGGGGATTACCCTCGCCATGATCTACTTCACGATTCACTATCGGCGAAAACAACGGAAAACCACCAAACAGATCAAGGGAAATTTCTTCCTGGAAGCCACCTGGATCACCATCCCCACCATTATCGTTGTCTATATGTTCTTCGTGGGATACAAAGGATTTAAAATGATGCGCAATGTACCGCCCGATGCCCGCATCGTGCAGGTCACCGGCCAGCAGTGGTTCTGGACCTTCACCTATCCCGAAGAAGGAATCTCTTCCGATCGGCTGGTCCTGCCCGTCAACGAACCGGTTCGGTTCGAATTGTCCGCGCCCATCGGCGATGTCATTCATAGTTTTTACATCCCCGCCTATCGTATCAAAGAAGATGTCCTTCCCGGCGGCAATACCTACTCCTGGATTCTCCCCGAACGCACCGGGACCCATCATATCTTCTGCGCGGAATTCTGCGGCAAAAATCACGCTCAGATGTACACCACCCTCGACGTTGTTACCAAAGCCGAGTACGAAGCCTGGATCAACGACCGGCTCGCCGATAAATACAAACCCGTCGATATGACCGTGGCCATGAATCCCAACTCCGATGAAATACAAAAACGTGATGCTCCCAAACTCTTTCGCACCTATTGTGCCTCTTGTCACGGCGTCAATGGGCGGGGCGGGCTGGTCGAAGGAGCACGAAACTTCACCTCCCTGGCCGGCTGGAAACAGGGAACTCGAATTACCGATATCTTTCGCACCCTGGCCGAAGGCATACCGGGTACTCGCATGCGGTCGTTTCGACATCTGCCCGCCTGGGACCGGTTCGCCCTGGCCCATTATGTCGCAGCGTTTTATACCGGAAACGATCGACCAAAGGATTCCCAGGCCTCCATGGATAAATTACTCGCTGACTATAAACTGGACAAACCCTGGAAACCGCGCAAAAAGGTCACCCTCCAGGAGGCCATGCAAACACTGATCGAGGAATCCTCCCCCCCTCCCGCGCCCTAAACAGCGACGGTTGCCGGGTGGATGATGGGTGGCAATTGTGAAATGAAAAGGGAGGGGCGGCCCCGTGTGGCCGCCCTACGACGCGATGGGTGGCATGCTCTGACGCAGCCTGAGCGTGTATGAAAAAACTCGTGAGCGTCGGGTGGCAGTCACCGACCCTGCAAGGTGGATGACGAGTGTGGCACAGACGCCCTCGGTTGTGTTGGATGGCCCCTTGC
>CAZNQT010000030.1:0-8195 GCA_964574885.1 uncultured Pirellulales bacterium | reverse complement strand
AGGTGGATGACGAGTGTGGCACAGACGCCCTCGGTTGTGTTGGATGGCCCCTTGCACCATGCGTTTAAAGCCCCCTCTACGACTGCAAGTGTGCCACGGCCATCTTGGCCGTGCGACAAGTGGCATGCTCTGACGCAGCCTGAGCGTGTATGAAAAAACTCGTGAGCGTCGGGTGGCAGCCTCAAGCGAGTCCGCGAGCTTGTGGCTGGTTGTTACTCAACGGGTGGCAGCCACCGACCCTGCGAGGTGGATGGCGAATACCAATATCAAGAGGACAGATAATTTTATGCCCGAACTGCAACAAAACATACTAACGAGAAAACCCGGAATATCTCTTCCGTTTAAATTCCTGATTTCCTGGGGCAATATCCTCTTTGCTTTGACGAAAGGCAATGTATCGTTGGGTGTTAGTTTCACTGCCGGCCTGGGATACGTTCTTTGCACCGGCGAAATTACCTCCGGTTCTTTCCTTTGCCTGATGGCTGTATTCTTCCTCAGTGGCGGCTGCTGCGCCTTGAATCAACTCCAGGAAGCCAAACCCGATGCCCTCATGGAACGAACCGCCCACCGACCCATCCCCGCCGGTAAAATCAACGCATATACAGGACTATTCATATCCATTTTTTCACTCCTGTTGGGCTTGTGGATTCTCCTGCCGATCGCGTGTCAAAAATCCGAGGTGCTCGCGCTGGCCGTCTTGGCGCCCTTCTGGTACAATGGCGTCTATACCTACGCCAAAAGGATCACCCGCTTCGCCGTCCTCATCGGCGCACCTTTAGGTGCCCTGGGACCCATGATCGGCTGGTGCGCCGCCGGCGGCGCTCTGTCCGATCCCGCCATCCTCTGCATCGGGATATTCTCCATCCTCTGGCAGGTGCCCCACTTCTTCCTGATCCTCTTATCCCGTTCACCGGAATACGAACGCGCCGGCTTTAAAACCTGGAATCATTCCTTAACGCCTCGGCAATTTCGACGGGTCATTTTTGTCTGGATGGTAGCCGCCGTCGTCGCCGGATTGTTCCTCGGGTTCCGTCATCCCCTACGCCTGCCCTGGAGCCTGTTCCTACTGGCCGGTTCCGCCGCTCTCGTCATCAAAGCCGCATCCCTTTTGCTCCAAAACCGATCCGCCCTCGCCATCAAAGTCACACCCCTTACGCTCCAAAACCGATCTCTCCTCGACCCCCGCGATCCGATGCTCTACGGCGTCGGCGTGTTGGTTCTATTGTGCCTGGGATGATCCTTTTAAAGGTAGGCCCAGCCTGGCGCCCTTTTTTACAAAACAAACCCAATTTCCCATCCTGCCCTGTTACCCCTCTCCGCTGCCTGACCCACACCTCAATAACCGCTTGCAGTTCGTCGTCATGGGCCTTAAAATGCACCGAATTGCCGGGACTTGCGCTGGAGTTTGATGTAGCGGGTTCAGAACCGTTTGTATTTTCAGCACTTATATCACAGGGTATCGGTTTCCTAAACCGTAGGTCAAAGGATCGAGTACCCCCCCGGCGCAAGCCGATATTGTATATGGAGTTGGGTAGAGCCAGGGAAAGGTTGCCCAGAGCTAAGGAAAGGAAGACTATGTCGCTACAAATAACCCTCGACGAAAAAATTCCCGGGATCCTTGTCATTGCGCCGGTCGGCGCTATTGACGCTGAGACCAATGCGAAGTTTCAGGAAGCCGTGGATGCCGTTCTGCAAAAGGAGCCCAAGGCATTGCTCTTTGATTTTGAAGGTGTGGATTTCATCAACAGTTCCGGCCTGGGCGTCCTCTTTCAAACGAAAGAGGTACTGAAGAAATCGGGCGCGGAATTCGGCATAGGCAAGCTGCAGCCGCAGGTCAAAGCCGTTTTTGAAATCATTAAAGCGTTGCCCAACCAAAACGTCTTCGAGAGCGTCGAAGAAATGGATAATTACCTGGCCCGGATCCAAAAGCAGGTCAGGGAAAAACAAACGTCTTGATCTCCACCCCGGGAATTCCTTTGACGGCATACGTGTCGGCGACGAGGCGGCACGAGGCCTCCCGGCCCGGAGCGAGCCCTATTTCAGACCGGACACCACTTCCATTCCCTGTGCCTGTTTTTCGATTTCATTATAGGCGCCGTAAAACGTAGAGTTGCAATCCAGCCAAAGGGTAAACCGATGCCATTCTTCCGGACGTAATGACACGTCGTAGTGACCTTTTTGCAGCAGGGGATATAACCGGGAAGCGTTAGCGCCCACCTCGCCGGCGATGGAATAGCTGGTCCCGTTTTTGCGAATCCAACCGTTGCCGCCGTGTTTGGCCCAGGCAAATTTGCTGAGGCTGTGATACGATTGGGACCACCCCCAGGGACCGAATTGATCCCCGCGCAAATTACAGGCTTTCCGTTCGGCATGACAACGGACGCATTTCCGATCCAATACCGGCTGCACCAGGCGCGCGAAGGATACCGGATACGAGCCTTTCACGTCCGGTCGTATCACCGACGGCGGCCGGCGCAGGGCTAAGGGAGTCAGGGAAATACCCGGATTTAAAGCCTTGCGTTTGGGTTCATGGCAGCCCAGACAGGTTAACTGCTCGCCGGCATGGACATAGGTATCCGACCGCATCGACTGCACTGCCAGTCCTTGTTTATCCAGCGCCTGGAAATAAATCGGTATGCCCGTCGGCGCTTCAAAATACGCACTGCCGTCGGCCTCCACCGGCACGGTTCCCAGCACGCCCCGCGCCAAAGATTGATTGCCGACGCCAATATTCGGCACGGTGGCCGCCGGCGTGGTTTTCGGGAACAATTGAATCACACGTAACGCCGTGATTTGAGTCCCCCGGGGCCACACAAAATCACTATCATAAACATTCATGACGGCAATCGTTGCTTTTCGATCTTCGCTTCCCTTATGGTCGGTCTGGGCCTGCAGGGTCTGCACGGGAATGACCGGCGGTTTCCGCCGCGCTTGCAGCGGGATGGGGTCCAGGCAGGGAATGTTTGAATCCCGATAAATCAACTCCCGATTTCCGAATCCGTCGATCAGATACATTCCGTAATGACTGCAATCGGCATCGTACACACAGAGATAATAATTCTCGCTCAAGGGCCAGGGCGTGCCAAACGCCATGGCATCCGTGATGCTTCGTTTCGAATAACTCGGCAGGCCCGGCTGCGTCTCCGATTCCGGAAAGTGAACGTCCGGCGTCAAACGTTTGATTTGACTCATCGACCGGTTATCCTCCAATTGCTGGTCGATGATCACCAGCGATCCATAGGCCTGACCGTGATGCGGCGCCGCTACGGATACATACCGATGCGAATTCGGGATCGCCCGAATAGACATTTCCATCCAGGGGCGCGATTCCCGCTCCGTCGGATAGTTCCCGTGGTAGCTCCGCGGATCGCGGCCGTCGGGATAGGTCAGCCACAAATGATGCGCGATATCCGAATCCCGATCCACGTAATCCCATCGGGTATAAACGATCATGCCGTGATGGTTCACGCTCGGGTGCCACTCGTGCGTTTCGTGGTAACTCAGGGTAATAATATCACTGCCGTCCGCCTGCATCCCATGGAGGGTATAAGTCGGATCGGGACGCAAACCGCAGCGTAGATACCCGCCTCGCCGTTCGGATATGAAGGCGATCCGACCATTCGGTAAAAAACACGGATCGAAATCATTCCATTTCCCGTCGGTAAGCTGCACCAGATTCGTACCGTCAATATTGACTTTGAAAATGTGAAAGGTGCTTTGCGGGGTCCACAAGACTTTATGGGGCACATAATCCGTCCATTTTTCGACAACCGGGTCCGCCTCCGTCCAGGCGAAAAGAATCTCCTGGCCGTCGTACGAAAGATCCAGGGAAATAAACGAACCCCCTTCCAGTTTCCTGCCTTGCAGGCGACCGTTCTGTACGACCGAATTTTCCAGCACATTCTGCACTCGCGGATTCTCGCCAAACGCGTCATGCAGGATATACACCCCGCCGCCCACGTTCGCATGAAATCCATAGTATTGATCCACCATGTGATGATACCGGGATTTATGATGCGTCAGAAAAATTATCTTGTCGAAATTCAACAACGGATTGCGGAAGGCAATCCTGCGCCGCAGCGTGCAAACCTTTGCGAAGAGATTCCAACGGTTCTCCGCATCCGAGACGTCTGTGTCCGAAGCGACTCGTTGCAACCGGTGCAGTTGCTCTGCTTCCTGCGATAGTGCCGGCGCCCGATCCATTTTCCGAATATCATTCAGCAGGGCCTGCGTCCGCCGCAGGACAACGTCCAGCGGATCCCGATCGCTATCGAGCAGCAGCGCTTCCGGGCGCCAGGTCTCCTTTTGCAGTCGTTTTTGACATGCGTCGTATTGCTTGTCGCCGGGTCGGCGCTGCTGTAACTGCTTCTTTAACAGGGCGTACTCTTTGCGAAGCATAATCAAACCGGTATCCAGTTTGATCTGCCTGCTGATTACCACGGCCCCCCAACGGTCCGGCGGCTTGACTATCAGTGTATCGCCTGCCTGTACGGTACTTTCATAAATCGTCCAGGTATTCGGCCCTTGAAATCCCGCGCCTCGCATCGTTCCCACCGATTGCCAGGTATGCTTGAGCCCCAGTTGTTTTGGCGTCGTCGGCTCCCAGAGCGCCAGATAGATTATACCCGATTTCTTAACTTGGCAGTTTAACGTAGCGGGATTCTTATGCTCGTGTACCGTGAAGGCTAGATTCAGCAGAAAATCAGGAATTTGAACAAACTGATATTCCCGATTGGAATGAATCGCTACATTTTCCTTCAGCGTTTCTACCCCCAACGGCCGATCCCCCCACACCTCCAATACGGCCAATTCTCCGGGTACACCACTTGTACCCTTCGCCGGAGAGAGTAAGGAAAATCCAAATACGAACAGAAACGGCAGAAACCACCAAAGTCTTCTTAGGATGTTGTGACAATCTGTATGGCTCATAATCTTATCCGTTTTTCATTTCTCGGCACAATCTGTGTTTCTCTTATTATACCAAATTCGATGGTTCTGCAAAATTATTTGATCTCAAATATAAGTGACGGATCGAGCGGATATCGGCCAAATCGTTCCCCGTAAATCGCCACCCCGCCAGCGATCGCGTCATCCACTTCCAGCCGAATCACAAATTCTTTTTGGCGATAGGCTTTTCGCAACGTCTCCCTGGAGATCGTGGCATCCACCAGATAGCCAAAGGAGCCGGCTTCTCTCAATTTCCGGTCCCGTTTCTGGCTGTACCACGACAGGATCCCTCGATGATCGGCCGAATCATCCGGCAAATCGAACATCCCCGCCGATTCCCCGCAGATCCGTACGCACACCAGAGACGGAAATCGGGTCTCATCAGTCATCGGATAGGAATTCGGATTCGAACTGGGATCGTGCGTGCCCTTGCCGCGCATGAAGTCGCCCTCTCGTTTCTTGGCGCCTTCCCTATCCTTTCCGAAAAGTTGTTTTGCGGAGAGTTCCATACGCAAACTCGCTAGTTTGATATCCTTTGGCTTCAAATTACTAGGCCACGAGATCCGATATTCAAAAAACCCGGAACCGGCGCCGTTGACTTTTAAGCCATCGAGAATATTCCACTGTTTCAAGGTCCAATCGGCTTTATCAAAATCAGACGGGGCAAAACGAATCACCCTGATTTTTTTCTTCCCCTTTACAATCGTCTCGTCTCGGGGGGACGTTCCGTCGGAAATATAAAAGGTGCAGAAGTTTTTATGCAGGGCGCTGCCCGTGCCGTCTTTCAACGCGATCGTCAAAACCGCCAAACCATTTTTCTCCGGCATGGTCACTGTCATCGGCTCGAGCTCTTTTTGCATCCAGGGTCGATAGAGAATCGACTGTCGCCCTCTCCAGAAAACTCCCTGATTCCCCAGGGCGTCCCAACCGTACAAGGCGGCCTGAATCGCCAATCGGGGCCCCACCTGTCGATCCGTCATGAACGAGGCAAACAAGGGAACCGAAACGTCCTGACCCGGCGTCACTTTCCGGCAGAGTTCACGATCCATCGCGATATAAAATTCGTCATGGAGATCATTCATTGTCATACCGTCCGCCAACTCGTCCATCCCGGTAAATTTAAGCGAGCGGTCGTAGCGCCAGTATCCGTTCCACTCATTGATCACATCATGATGTTCCGTGTAGAGCCAACCGCAAATTTTCGGATGCCGCCGGAATTCATTGATCATGATATGGTAATCCCAGCTCCAATCGACGTCCCCGGCGCTGCCCGCATATCCCCACACATCACCGCACTCACTGTTAAACATCGGTTGATGTCCCTGGGTGCGTCCCCCGATATAATTCCACTTGGAACCGGGGTACGTATCGGCACAAATCTGATCGAGCAGCTTTCGCCAGGCATAGCCCGGCAGATAGGCATGCCACGTATTCATATCCGTCGCCACATGGTCGTGGTTACAGGGCGAATTGTCTTCCACCAATCGCGTCGGATCGAGCTGCTTCGTCAAACGATACATTTTTTCGACCCACTTCTGCGTTTCAGCAGTATAGCTTCGCTTGCCGCCTTGACGCGTGAACAATCCCCAGGTTTCGTTGAAATCCACCCAGGAAAATATGGCCGGGTGATTATAATCGCGCCGAATCATCCCACGCAACGCGTACTCCATTTCGTGCTGCATTTTCTCATCGGGTTGTCCCCAACTGTTCGGTACGTCGGCCATGATCAGCACCCCCAGCTTGTCCGCCCAGTATAACTTGCGCGGCACCTCCACCTTGATATGAATCCGCTGTCCGTTCAGACCGATCTGCTTACTCCGCAGAATCTCATCCCGCATAAAGGCATCGCTGGGAAACGTGTAATATCCTTCCGGATGATACGCCTGATCCAGCGTCAACTGCAGATAGAGTGGCTTGTTGTTCAGCGCCACATAGGGATAATCCGTTCCGGGCAGGTTCATAACGTGAATTTTCCGCATACCAAAATAGGCGGCGACCTCATCGACCGTTCCGTCGCCGTTTTTTAATCTCGCCGTCACCTCATACAGATAAGGATCATCCAGTTCCCATAAACGCGCTTTAGGTATGGCGACATCAAACGATATCTCTTTCTTCCCGGCGGCAATCACTTCGCTCACCAGCGATTCCGCCCGATCGGCGGGTTTGAATTGCAATTGAAATTCACTCCGAACCACTGCCGGTTTATCCAGCATCACGCGCACATTCACTTTCCCCTGATCGATATCCGGCGTAAAGTGCACAAATTCCAGCGCCGTCTTCGGTCTGGCCTCCAGATAAATCGTCTGCCAGATCCCCGCCGCTCGCCCATACCCCTGTTTCCCTTCCAGCTTGAACGGATGCGGTGTATCATCCACACGAATCGTCAACACCTGCGCTTCCCCCAGCTTGAGATACGGCGTCAGGTCGAAAGCAAACGGCGTATAGCCTCCCTGATGATCGCCCAGCTTATTCCCGTCCAACCACGCCGTCGTATGCCAGTCGCTCGCTCCGATCACCAGAAACACACGCTGCCCCTTCCATCCCTGCGGCGCTTGTATCTCACGCTGATACCAACCGATATCCGCCTCATCCTTCACCCCGGATAATTTCGATCCCCACGGAAACGGCACTACAATCTCCTGCGCATGAGCCAGCGATTGCTTCTGCCATCCCTCACTCAGCCCTTTATTATCCTTATCGAATTGAAACTGCCACACTCCATTCAAATTGCTCCAGAGCGACCGCTGAAAATCCGGCCGAGGATGCTCCGGCAACGGCACGATTTTCCCGGCACAGTAATAAGATCCCAGCAACAGGCCCGCCACAAAAACACCAACCACGATTCCTGTTTGCTTAAGCATGGAAACTCTCCTCATTCTCTGTTAGTAACGCTCGATTAGCTTTTACAGGTCTAAAGCTCTTCTGTACAATGTAAGTCATATAATATCAGGAAATCCCCTTCCTGTCAAATACTCCCTGTTCAATTCGGTGTGAGATAATGAATGCTCCAATATACCGAATTACCCTTGTGTTGCCCCAAAACCTTAAACCTGAAACTTGTAACTTGAAATCCAACTACTTGACTACTCCTTCGTGTTAACCTTATAATATCCTCAGAACTGAAATACGTAATAAAACTCGAATCGAGGATACTATTATGAATCGAAGATCGTTCTTGAAAGTCGTGGGTGGTGTTGCCGGCGGATATGCTACCGCTACGATTGTTAGAGGCAAAACGGATTCAACGC
>CAZNQT010000029.1:0-18207 GCA_964574885.1 uncultured Pirellulales bacterium | reverse complement strand
CTCTTTGAGTACGATATACGTTCGACGCTTTCGCTTTCTGATGCGCGGTCAGGGAGTCAGAGAGGATATTTACAGGTTTGATTTCCGCAGCGGGACCATTCAGGGTAAGCTTGATAATAGTGTCGATATCGCGACGGGAATTGGGCGGAACGTTCACGATGATATTATCCTTCGTTTGGATAACGGTTGCCGTACCGCCGGTGAGGATTTCGTGAGCGATAATTTTTTTATCCACCGGTGGTAATACGAGAGGTATTTCGTTGGGATTCAAAAGGTGCAGGAAGATGGCATTGCCTTTGTAGGTAGAAGCGCCCCAGGCGCCGGGTTTGAAGGGCCCGCCGCGAGTGGCATAAATGGATTGGCCATATTGTTTGAGCCAGTCGCCCATTTCCTTCAGTCGCTGCACCTGTCGCGGTTCGATACGGCCGTCAGGCATCGGACCGACGTTAAACAGCAAGTTGCCGTCGCCTCCGACCACGCGAACCAGGGTATGGAGGCACTGTTGCAAGGATTTCATCTGGTCGTTGGGTTTCCAGGCCCACTGATGACAGATAGTCATGCAGGTTTCCCAGGGCCGTTCGGTCTGGAAGGAGCCGATCCGCTGTTCCGGGGTGTCGTAGTCGGCGGGGAGTCCGGCGCGGTTATTGATGATGACGTTAGGTTGGAGCTTTCGAATCATCTTAAAGAGATTTTCACTGTCCCAGTCTTTGGAAGTGCCGCCGAGGCTATCGAACCAGATGATATCAATGCGGCCGTAATTGGTACAGATTTCACGGAGCTGGTTATGCATAAAGCGAATATATTTCTCATGATTCTGGGTACGGTAGTTGGGATGATACCAATCCACCGGGGAATAGTAATACCCCAACCGGAGGCCGGCATTGTGACAGGCGTCGGCAAGTTCCCTGACGACGTCGCGTTTGAAAGGCGAGTTGGTGATCTTGTAGTCGCTGTATTTGGTATCGAACATGGAGAAGCCGTCGTGGTGTTTGGAGGTAAAGACGAGATATTTCATGCCGGCATCCTGAGCGATCTGAACCCATTCGCGGGCGTTGAACTTAACGGGATTAAATTGTTTGTAGAGGTTATCGTAGATTTCGGCGGGAATCGAGCCGCGTCCGGTGCGTCCGCGTCGTTCGCCGCCGCGGGACCAGCCGATTTCGGTGCCTTTTAAGCTAACCGGTCCCCAGTGAATGAACAGACCGAATTTCAGATCGCGCCATTGCTGTACGATTTCGGGTTTGGCCTTGAGGTAGGCTTTTTCGGACTCGGCGGCGGAAACCAAGGTACTATAAGATAGTAACACGGTCAGAATAAAAACAATCTTTGTTCCCGTTTGTTTTATGGTTCGAGAATTTGACATGGAAAATCTCCTAAAGGACCTAAGCGCGTGGGCCACAGGCCCACCCTACAAGTTCATTTAGTTTCTGATTTGGGAGCGTTTTTTTGGGCCTGCTGGATGAGTTCGAGCAGCGAGGTCATTTTCGGTTTCGGCGGGGCGAGAATCAGTTGGATCTGTTCTTCGGAGTAATGCTCGCGGATAAAATCATCGACGGCAAAGGTTTCATGCCAGCAGTCGAAAATCCTGCTACAGGGCAGTTCGCGCCCAGGCCAGCGGCAGTACCCAAACGTCAATTCATGGCCCAGCATGCGACAGCGAATTTTACGTTCGTCATGTTCTTCGATACTCATAAAGATAGTATATTGGGATCAGCGTTAGAATACCAGATGAATTTATTTTGGGCGAGAACATGGCTACGCTTCGCGTAGCTATGCCACCCGATGTATATCGGTAATCGCCATCCACCTCGCAGATTCGGTGGCTGCCACCCGAACGGTTGGGAAATAGTTGGTGGTACTTTTATTTACCCGGTCGCTTGCGCTCCCGGCTCCCTAACATACTTAATCAATTTAGAATTTCCCCCGGTTGACACCAGGGGCTAGAAAATCGTAGCTATTTTCGTTTTATCAAGGCAACCCAGTCTTTGTCGGGATCGGCCGGCGGTGCGCCGAGGGATCGTATGCCGGGCCCTTTGAGTTGGGTAATGGAACCGTTGCGAAGGGCGCCGCCCCGGTGGGGATTGAACCACTGGACAGAGTAGGTCGTCTGGTTGTCGCCGAGGTTGAGTTGGTCGGGGCCGCCTTTCGGTAGATAGACGGCATAGATTTCACCGGGCCTGGCAAAGCAATAGTCATCTTTCGCTGTTGTCAATTCGTCGTGATGGTACATCTCGGTAAAAGGCAGATGCTTGTGAAAGAATTCGAGAGCGTAACGGGTCAGGTCCCACATGTGATCGCGACTGCGCCAGTCTTCGCAATTGAGATCGTTGTGGGGGAATTTATAGCCAAAATACCATTCGACGCCGGCGCCGCCGGCCATGAGGTTACCCCAGAGATGTTTATGGCGAACTTCATCGTGCCAGAAGTCATCCTGATCGGGTTTGACACCGGTGTGGGCCGGGCCGATCTCGTCAAGTGAGACAAACCAGGGGCGGCCGCTGCGTACCGACTCGTCGATCCATTTATTCGTCTGGTTGTGCGTGTCGTTGGTTTGTAATGACGGACCATCGAAGTATGGGTACCCAAGCAACGGTTTATATACCTGGTCATATTTGCCGGGGAAAGTGTGACAGACGATAGGGTGATCGTAGGGATCGAGGTCCTTGATGTATTTACAGAAGGCCTTTCGCTGGGCGGTGGTATTGGTATTTTCTTCACCGAGATTCCAGGTAACAGCGAGATGATGGGCAAAGCGGGCGATAAGTTCGCGATAGTAGAGCCTGCGTTCGGGTCCGAGTTCGCCCCGGTCGAGTCCCTGGTCGTTTTCCGTTTCCTGAGTGATGATGTGGAGCATGATGCCGAGCTTATCCATGTGGGCAAAGACAATTTCCCATTGATCGAGTTTGCTGCAATCAAAGCGAAATTTCTCCTGGGGGGAAATCCAGGGCCAAACGTCCTTGCCGTCGCCGCCATCGATGTTATAGGGAATAAAATAGACGCTGTTCATACCTTTGGAGGCCAGGTAGTTTAAGGCGCCGATCATGCCTTTGCCTTTGTTGTTTTTCCAGGTGGGATCGTCTTTTTTCCAGTCGCGAACGTGAGGGGAGTAGGTGTGAATAAATTTTTTCCCGTCGGCTTCGCCCTCGCGGTTTAGGGATGCCGTGTCGTAGGTGCCGTCGAAATCGGCGTAGGCGAGGAAATTTTCCGGACTGTCGGCGCCGCCCTTGAGGAAATATTCACCGGCGCCGGCAAATTGCAGGTAGCGCTTACCGACGTAGCACAGGAAACCTTTGGCGCGAAAATCACGGCCTTTCTTATCACTCTTCGTAACGATAAAACTGCCCGTTTCGCCATCGAAAGAGAGGGGGTGACCGGCCTGGGCGTTACCCTCGAAGGCGATGTTTTTACCAGTGCGGAAAGAAACCCGGTAAAACCACTGCCCGGTTTCGTCGGGAACGAAATGCACCCGCCATTGGTTGCCGGAATCGCCGCCGGTCTGGGCGGCATTGCCGTCGGCAGCATAGAAACCCTCGACCATGACGTTTTTATTGCCTTTCATGAACGTTACCGTCAACCGGTAATCGGTAAAGGGATTGGGGTCGGCCGTCTCGCTGGCAGCAGGGCCGTTGAAGGTAAGACTGATTTTGTGCCAAACTCTCAATTGGCCCGTGATCTTTGCCGAGTCCCCGGCAAAAGCGTACGGAATCGCCAGAGAATAAAGACTTATAGCAAAACAGAAAATCCATCGACCCGATCTCATAATCTGCTCCTTCGGAAAGAATGATAATATTTTTCAGGCTGATATTTTACTGAACTGCTTTGGAAAGAGTAAGAGATATATTCTAATAAAAAACTCGGCGTGCGGTACCTACCACACGCCGAGCTGGTACACTATCCCGGTAATCAACCGTGGAGATTTCTTACCATTTCCCGGTCTTGGCGGTACTGGGTTTCGGTAGATTCTCCAACGCCTTCAGAGATTTTTGCATCTCCTCGTCCGGCAGGGGATAATCCTCCAATTTACCCTCGAGGTATGCCTGATACCCGGTCAGATCCATGAGCCCATGCCCGCTCCAGTTCATCAGGATGACTTTTTCCTTGCCTTCTTCCTTGGCCTGTTTGGCTTCGCGAATCGTCGCGGCTATGGCGTGGCTGGTCTCCGGCGCACTGATGAATCCTTCCGTCCGTGCCCACAGTATTGCCGCTTCATAGCATTCCAACTGGTGCAGGGCCAGCGGTTCCATCAATCCCTCCACGATCGTTTGGCTCACCAGCGGCGCCATCCCATGATACCGCAAACCGCCGGCATGAATCGGCGGCGGTACGAAGGTATGTCCCAGCGAGTGCATGGGCAGTAAAGGAGTCATCTGCGCCGTATCGCCATGATCGTAGCTAAAAGGCGCCCGGGTCATCGTGGGACAGGAGGTTGGCTCCGTCGGCACGATTTTGATATCGGCGCCGGCAATCTTATCGGCCACAAAGGGAAAGGCCAAACCGGCAAAATTACTGCCCCCGCCGGCACAGCCGATCACCGTATCGACTTTTTTCTCGCCAATCATGGCCAACTGCTTCTTCGCTTCCTGACCGATGATCGTCTGGTGCAGCATGACATGATTCAGCACACTGCCCAGTGAATACCGGGTCTGGCCGCTTTTATCGGTAACGGCAGCTTCGATTGCTTCACTAATGGCGATACCGAGGCTGCCGGGGGTATCCGGCATTTTCTCCAGAATCGCCCGGCCCGCCTGGGTCTCCGGACTCGGACTCGGGACACAATTGGCGCCCCAGGTCTCCATCATCAAGCGCCGGAAAGGTTTTTGATCGAAGCTGATCCGCACCATATAGACCTTACATTCCAGTCCCAAGATGGCACAGGCAAAGGCCAAGGCCGAACCCCATTGCCCGGCGCCGGTTTCCGTGGTGAGGCGCTTGATGCCGAACTCTTTATTGTACCAGGCCTGAGCGACGGCGGTATTGGGTTTATGACTGCCCGGCGGGCTGACGCCTTCGTTCTTATAGTAGATCCGAGCCGGCGTTCCCAGGGCCTCTTCCAGATACTTGGCCCGGTAGAGGGGGCTGGGGCGCCAGCGATAGAGGATATCCAGGATCGGCTCGGGAATGTCGATCCAGCGTTCCTGACTGACTTCCTGCTCGATTAAATTCATGGGGAACACGGGCGCCAGCATATCCGGAGAGATGGGATTACCGTCCGGTCCCAGAGGCGGCTGTAACGGCGTCGGTAAATCCGCCGCCAGGTTATACCACTGCCGCGGGATATCCTTTTCATCCAAAAAAACCTTTACTGCCATAATCATTGCTCCTTATCCATCTATGTTAGAATATCTTGGTAAACGTCAAGACCACCGTTGTGCCTTCCGGTCGATCGACGGCGCTGAATTCCCATTCCGCCCGGACAGAGAGAAAACTCTTGATGGGGGGAATAAAGACGCTGACTTCCGGTCCGATGGCCGCTACCCGGTCATGCAGCGTTCGATCCCAGGTGACATCGGACCCGCTATCATTGGTAAGCTGCCATTGGGCATAGCCAACGACACCGATGTCCCAAATCTTGGCCAGGGTCTTGCCCACGCCCCACTCCATTAAAATATCCTGACCCGGTTTCACATCCGTATGATCTTTATGACTGTGAATCTCATAGCGTCCCAGCGCCGAGGCATGCCAGGTCTTCTCGGCATCGAAAAAGTACGTACCGCCGAACGTGAACATATTCGTCCAGAAATCCTTACCCGGCGTGGCTAAATGATTCGAACGGGGGCTGTGAAACCGATCGTACTTGCCCGTCGGAAACCATAAGGCGTAAGCGGCGCCGAGATCCCACTGATCGCCATGCCAGGCCAAATCGATGGGTTCTACACAGAGGTCGCCAATGCAAAAATCATTATCCTTCATTCCGACTCGATTCAATTCCACGTCCTGATAAGGAATCGGCAGTAAAGCGTCCATACCATAGTCAGCACCGAGAATTTTCTTATCGGTGATCCAGATTAAACGAGGGGCAAACACCAAGGCGTCAATATCCGTTCCCAGTCCGGAGTTATCTCCCTGACTATCGCGGAATACGTCGGCATGGTAATAGAGCAGATAATTTCTCGAATACAATCCCGGGGGAGGCAGCGATCCTGCCTTGAGGCCTTCCACGCCCAGAGGATAGTGCCCCGTCTCACCCGCCCAAACAACTGGCGCCATAATTCCCACTACAACTATGCCGCACAACACCACTGTCATTCGCTTTTGCATGTTCGGTACCTACCTTTCTGCCTACCGGCCTGCCCCCCCAACATTATGATAAATCATAGAATACGCCTGTCCCAATGGTTCTTTATGTCGTACCTGATCGTGAGATTCCCTTCCTCCACCGATACCCAACTGCCTTTTTGGCTTTTTCTCCCTGATCAAAAGGCAGAACACCATAAATCACTTATCTGACAGGAGGTTATGAACATATATACGCCTGTGAGATTCCTTAATTTATACTGTTGCACTTTATATTCCATAAAAAAATAAATCAAGAAAAAAAATCGATTAGGACGGGGAGATTATCGACTGAATCAACATCGTTACAGCGGATCTCAGGCGGCAGGAGGATGCGGTCAAACCGATGTGGTCCCTGGATGGGGATATACGCATGCCCGATCCGCCATAGCCAAAGATTCGATTATAGGCCATGCGATCAATATCAAATGGGTTTTAAAAATTCTCAGCCCCGCTTATCCGTGCGGACCAGCGGGGCTGAAACATGCCAAGCTTGATAAAATTGCATTCAATTTACTCAAGCCTGGGAGAGAGAGAGAGAGCAAAAAATAGCTCTGTAATAATCGGGCTCTCTGCCGCCTATTCTCATAAGGCCCAGGCTTGTAGGTCCAGTAGGAACGCGCCAAGCCTGGGAGGGAGAGAGAAAGCAAGCATTGTTAACCTCCCTTTAGTCTCCCAAATATTCCGCGATTTTGTCCGGAGACGTATCGCGGGTTACTTCCACTTGATTCACCGGGACTATCAACGGCGTCGCGATACCGTTTACTTCTACAACGGCGTAATAGTTCTCCTCCTTTCCGGCATCGCTTAATAAGACCACTCTGCCTGTTACTTCCAGGCCGTCGGTGGTTTTTTCCCATATTATTTCCGCATCCGGGCATACCACGTTCGCTAACTTGAAGCGAACGGTCGCACCGGAGCCAATCTCCGGGTAATACATTTTCTTCCTCCAATCCTATTCCTCAACTATTAGAGGAGAGCAAACGGCGTACCATCTGGGCGAACCAGATGCCTGCTATAATTTTATCGTACGTTAAGTTGTTTCCATAACGATAGTTGGCGAGATATATCGATTTGAATTTTACCCGAAACAGTTACGTTTTACGATATACCACGGCATTGGTTTTGGGAAAAAACTTTCACCAGGGAAAGCATATAGAAGAGATATTTTTCACGCTATTAGGTTAAAGCCTTTATTTACAAATGGAAAGCAGGTGAAACAGGGACAGGAAAAAGTTTTCTCGAAGATGGAAAGAAATTACCCGAAAAAGACATAACCAGGGTATAGCGTAGAGGGGGTAGCGTATAGATTAATATCTAATTTCTCAATACTAAACGTTATCCGCAGGCATGGTTTAGCGTAGGTGGTATTTGCGGAGTTTATTGTAGAGGGTGCGTCGGGTGATTCCGAGCCTGTCAGCCAGGGCGGTTTGTCGGATTTTTCGTTTGACCAGCCGAGTCAGAATCGCCTGTTCGTAGTCATCCACCACGTTGCCAAGGGTGTTTCGACCGTTGGCTAGCGAGTCGATCAGTTCTGTAGAAATACGCGTTTGTGGCGTGCGATTTTGACATTGCAATCCTGTCTCTATCAATTCCATGGGTAAATCGGTTAGTTCGATACGCTGCCCGCCCTCTTTAAAGATCAAAATCCTACGTACGATGTTTTCCAATTCGCGAACGTTTCCAGGCCCGAGAGTCTGGGCCAATACCTCATACACGTTCGGTTCCACATCCAGGATGGGGGCGGAATAGTAGTGAGCGTATTTCTGCAAAAATGACTTAAATAATGCCGGAATATCCTCCTTTCGCTGACGTAGGGAGGGCACTTCGAGGTGAATCACATTCAATCGCTGGAATAGATCCAGACGGAATCGATTTTCCGCCACCAACGCGTTCAAATCTCGATTGGTAGCGGCTATCACTCTCACATCGACCTGATGTTCTTTGTCGCTACCGACAGGCAGAACCCGTCCTTCCTGGAGAATCCGCAGGATTTTCGGTTGTAGAGACAACTGCAACTCGCCGATTTCATCGAGCAGAATGGTTCCTTGATGGGCCGTGCGAAAATAACCACATCGATCCTCCGTAGCGCCGGTAAAGGCCCCTTTGCGATGGCCAAATAATTCACTCTCCGCCAGCGTGCCCGCTATGGAAGCGCAATTTACACATACAAAAGCATACTTACGCCGCTTCGGATCCAGTTTATGAATGAGTTCCGCAATACGTTGCTTACCCGTTCCTGACTCGCCGGAGATGATAACGGAAGCGTCTGATACCCGTGCAGCCCGACGGACCTGATCTAAAACTTTTCGCAGAACGATACTGGACCCAACCAGTCCATCCGAATCCAGGGCCTCTACAGGTTCCCTGGTCGGTTCCCGACGTTGTATTTTATCATAGCAGTGCAGGGCGGTTTGTACTGTCTCTAAAAGCCGCTGGTCGAACTCGGTCTGCCGGTAATCCACGATTCCTGCAATCCCGTGGTTGACGATTTGATAAATCTGCTCCATGGAGAGCTGCGTCGGCGCAACCATCAATACCTGACATGCTGAATGCAACCGTCGAAGACGGGCTAAAAATCTCATTAAACCATCAAAGCCATCAGCGGAAATTGTTCCGGTAATAGAATCAGTGGGTAGGACCAAAATCAAAATCGGTATAGCTTCCGTGAGCAGGGAAGACTCCAGTTCGGAGAATCGCTGGAAGATTCGTGGGGTCGGTTCAATCGGGGCGAGTACTGTCTTTATATGCTGACGAATACTCGATTCGGCGGAATATATACCGAATACACCAGTACCATCCAAGGGACGAATCAAGATTGTTCTCTCTCTCACCTAGTCCCGATGGTGGCGACGGGAAGAATACAAATCCTTCGCAGGGTTCCTAGACTGACCCTACCTCCTTGCTCTGTCAATATTTATGTGCAAAATTGATACCAGTACCGATCGGTTATGGGAGCTTTTATTTGCTTTGGGCCGTTAAATCCAAGGTATTAAGTGTGTTATGATGATCCGCATAATTAACTCACAAAGCGAATCTACCTATACGAATAGGACGGATGTTGATTTGGAGAAACAGCCCCGGTCCCACGGGGATATTAGTTCCTACGTAAGCGTTTGACAACAAAGGCCTTATAGAATTTTTCCCCGAGAGAACGACGTTGTCTGCATACAACGCATGATGTGATTATCGGACTACTCGAAATGAAATCATCTGCCTAATGCAGTTAAGATCGGATAATCTTGTCGACAGTGCGCTACAAACCACCTATATCCATAAATACCATCGGTTGATTTTATTGACAGATTATTTGGTAAATATTTGATATAATTGTTACGAAAGGCATGAATTGAATATTCGATACGGGCTGGTTTTTTTTATCAGAGCCTGCGCGAAGATAAATGGATGACAAGATGGAGAGAGAAGCGCAATTCTTGCCGGTGGGAGGAAAAATGTGCGCAAAAAAGAGGATCCGAGCTCGCCGTTACCCGGACCCTCCAAGCCAGGCTGTCCCGGCCAACGCCGGGAGACCCACAGCCTCGGTTTTATTATCGTCCAGAAAAGCACCGGAAGTTAATTTCACATACATTTTTGTTTTTATACGATGATACGAAAGATTAGTTAGAGCTACCAAAAACGATAAAGTATATTTGGGTAATGACTACAGTTTTGAAAGAACGCGGTTGAGTCTTTGGCATGGAAGATAACGGAACGGAGCTATTCAAGCGACGGCGCAGTGCGGGTCAAACATGGGTGGATTTTTTCACGTTTCCACTGCGGGCGCTGGTATTGATAGAGAAGGACCGCTGGGGTATGACATCACTGGCCTCGGAACGATACTATTATGCGAGCAAACAGGTACAGGGAACCTGCCTGGACGTGGGGTGCGGCAAGCACAATCGTTTTGTGGTCGAGTTTCTAGGGGGGCGCGGCAACGGCATTGACGTATATCCCTATGAAGGGCTGACGGAAAAGAATTTAGTGGATGACCTTTCTCATTTTCCGTTCCCCGACGAATCGTTTGACTCGGTGACGTTTATTGCTAATATAAACCATGTTCCGGAATCGATACGCGATCTGGAGTTGGCAGAGGCGTATCGCTGTCTGAAATCAGAAGGCAATATTATCATCACGATGGGCAATCCGGCGGCGGAGATCCTGGCCCACAAGATGGTATGGCTTTATGACAAATTTCTGGGAACCGATTTTGACGTGGACAGCGAGCGAGGTATGGGCGAAGAGGAGGAATATTTTCTCACGGACGGGGAAATCAAGATGCGTCTTCGTCGTGCGGGCTTCAGCGGGATCATCAAGAAGTATTTCGTTACGCAATGGTTTTTGAATCATTTATTTGTGGGCTGGAAACGATGAAGAAAGCGGTTGTGATACCTTGTTATAACGTTGCCGACCATATCCGGGAGGTAATATTAACGCTGCCCTTGGATCTGGATCATATTATTGTGGTGGATGATGCCTGTCCGCAGCATTCCGGTAAGATTGTCGAAGAGATTAACGACGATCGAGTTCACGTGTTGTATCATGAGAAGAATCAGGGCGTCGGCGGCGCGGTGTTAACCGGCTACCAAAAAGCCCTGGACTTAGGTTGCGATATCGTAGTCAAGATGGACGGCGACGGTCAAATGGATCCCGCCTGCATGGAACGATTGATCGAGCCGCTGGTTCGAGACGAGGCGGATTATACCAAGGGAAACCGTTTCCATGACTTTCAGGCACTGCGAGCGATGCCGAAACTTCGGCTTATCGGCAATAATATCATGTCTTTTTCGTCGAAGTTGTTCAGCGGTTACTGGAATCTCATGGATCCCGCAAACGGGTACACGGCCATTCATAGGCGGGCGCTGGAAAAACTCGATCTGCAAAAAATTGCCCGGCGTTATTTTTTTGAAACCGATATGCTGCACCATCTGTATCTCATCAACGCGGTGGTGCAAGATGTTCCCATCCCGGCGCAATACGGCGACGAAAAAAGTTCGTTTACGGCGCGAGAAGCGTTGTTACAATTTCCCCCCCGCTTGGCGTACGGACTTCTCAAGCGAATCCTTTTACGTTATTTCATCTACGATTTCAATATGGCATCGGTATATATTTTGATCGGTCTGCCGTTGTTTCTTTGGAGTCTGATCTTCGGGATCCTGGAATGGGTGGATTCATACGTCACCGGGGTAGGCAAACCGGCGGGTACGGTGATGCTGGCAGCATTGCCTTTGATCATTTCGTTCGAGATGCTGCTGCAGGCCATCAACATTGATATTCACATGGTTCCGAAAAAGAACAAAGGCGCCTAGTATGCAAAGCTTCCTGGCAGATCTGAGAAAACCCGAAATTGCCTTTGTCTGGATCGGGACGATCTGGGGGAGTTTGTTTTTATTCGTGACGCCACCGTTTCAGGTTCCCGATGAGAACCGGCATTTTTATCGAGCGTATCAGGTCTCTGAAGGCGCCCTCATCGGCACGAAGCAAAATGATGCCGGCGGCGGGGATTTGCCTGAAAGTGTGATATATACGGCGGAATATACCTCATACCTCAGGTTTCATTGGGAAAGGAAATATCGTTTTCGGGATACGTTAATACTATTGGGTTTTCCCTTACAACCTCAGGATCGAATGTTTGCATCTTTTGTTTCCGTGATTTACTCTCCGATCCCTTATATCCCTCAGGCTCTGGCCATCCTTCCGGCGAGACTGCTTGAGTTGTCGCCGATCCTAATGATGTATTTCGGTCGAATTTTCAACTTTACTGCCTGGTTGGCGCTCGTATATCTGGCCATACGCATTACGCCGATGTACCGATGGCTATTCGCGCTGCTGGCGTTAATGCCTATGTCAGTGTTTCAGGCGGCTTCGCTCAGCGTGGATGCCGTTACGAACGGATTAGCGTTTTTGACGATTGCTTTTTTCCTGCGGTGTGCTTTTGATAAAGGCAAGGCGGTTAGTTTCCGGGATATGGTTTTACTATTGCTGTTGACCTTGTGTCTGTCGCTTTGCAAAATGGTTTACTTTCTTTTGGTATTTTTATTTTTATTGATCCCGCGCCGGAAAATCGGATCCGTCCGTCGATATCTGCTTTTACTACTCACCTTGGCGACGGCTAATCTATTGGCGGCGGGATTATGGAACCTCTGTAATCGGGATTTCTCGGACACCGTACGTCCGACGACCCAAGTCCAGGCGCAGATAGAGTTGATCAAAACGCAACCGGGTCAGTTTCTATCGATTCTGCTGCAGACGATCCGTCATCGTACCGGTTATCTATGTGATACGTTTGTAGGACGACTCGGCTGGCTGGATACGCCTTTACCGACCTATCTGATTGTAAGCTGGTGGCTCCTGCTGGCGGCGGTGGCGATTCTCGAAAGTAATCCGATGATACGTATTACGCTACTGCACAAGGGGATTCTGTGTGGCATCCTGATACCAACACTACTGCTGTTGTTTACCCTGATGTTTATATACTGGGAGCCATTAGGCGAAACGATCATCCGTGGCGTGCAGGGTCGATACCTGATCCCGATTAGTCCGCTCATCTTTATGCTGCTCTATTCGAAACGCTGGGGCAGAGATTGGCGTGGCTATGAGCCGGTCCTGATTGTTGCTGTCGGTTTTTTCCTAACCGTTGAGTTACTGGTCATGACAAATCGTTTTTATGGCTGATCCGTCTTTTTAGGCAATTATTCCTGATAGAAATAGATCGACCGATTATCACCAGATAATAAGGGAAATCAGCAGGCCGAGAATGGATGCAATTACGAGAAAAATAATTATAACGGCAAATACCTTGGTCAACGGTCCTTTACGCGGAGCAAAGGTGGAATCTTTCAGATAGCGAAAGAGAATATCGCCGCAGTAGGGACAATTATCCATTTCTTCGGTAATGGGTTTTTTACAGGCCGGGCACACTCGGATAAAATCCCGAAACTTCAGGGAATCAGCTTCCGAGGCTTCGATATCGGCTTCATCCGGATCCCAGACACCGCTGTTTGAACCTTCATTCATTTTTAGCCCTCCTCGCTTGTCGCAGTAAGGGATTGACAAACTTCATGATATTAGTTTGCTTACCGAGTAATTCCCGTTGATGATAACTCAATACTTCATGCGCTTCTACTACTACGCGGGAATCGGCAGTTTCGAGGGCCTGAATATTTTGCAGTGCCTTAATTACTTCAGGCTCGACGAACCGTTTTTCTTGTACGTGCGGCTCACAGTCTCGGCAAAGCATTCCCCCCTGACTGCTGCTGAAATACAAGCGTTGATTTGGGGGCAATTCCCGGGTACACTGACAGCAACGATGCCATTGCGGCGTTAATCCTATTTCACGCAACAGAGCCGCCTCAAAGGACACCAAGATTTTTACCGGCACTTCCGTCCGTTCCAGTTCGGATAATGTTTGATAAAACGCCTCGTAAAGGATTTCATGGGGATCCTGGTCTTCTGTGAATTCGGCCAGCAGGTCGGCGGCATACTGGGCACAATACAAGTTCAGCAATCGGTGGCGGAAACCGCTGAACGATTCCTGCAGTTCAAACTCACTCAGCGTCGCCAGGGAACTTTCGCCTTTAGCGGGGATAAACAAAATCCGACCGGCGCTCAAGAGTTCGATCCCCCCGCCGAACCGTCCTTTAGAGCGTCTGCTGCCTTTGGCAATAGCTCGAATTTTACCCGAGGCCCGGGCAAATAAGGTAACCAGTTGACTGGTCTCGGAATAATCCTTGCGGCGAAGACATACAGCCTGATCTTTTATAGTGGCACTCATACGCGATTATCACAACGGCTGGACGGATGGTTACGAATGATTATTTTCTTCTTCTTTGGGAGTTATTACAATACGAAGGCGATTGATTTTTCGTTGGCCGGCATCGAGAATCGTGATCTGTAAGTTTTCATAGTCAAATTCTTCCCCCGTCTTCGGGATGTACCCAAGCCGAGAGAAAGCAAATCCGCCGATGGTTTCATACCCGTTTTCTTCCGGTATATTTAATCCATACTCGTCATTCAACTCATCTACTTCATAGCGGGAGTCCACCTCGATGGTATTTTCATCAATACGTTTTACGGATTCCGCCTGGGGCGGTTCATGTTCATCCGTGATTTCTCCCACGAGCTCCTCGAGCACGTCTTCAATGGTAACCACCCCGGCCGTACCGCCGTACTCATCGAGTACGATGGCCAGATGAACCTTCTGGTTTTGAAAATCGTGGAGCACGTCCCGCAGGGTTTTGCCGGCGGGTACAAAATAAGGTTCCCGGATTCGATTCCGGATATCGGTGGCGCCGGCGTCCTGGTGGGAGTCCATTTCTTTCAGCAGGTCTTTGGCGTAGAGCATACCGATGATATTATCAATCGAATCTTCGTACACCGGATACCGGGAATGACCGGCTTGCACAATCGTTTTTTTGGCTTCGCTCAACGTCGCTTCCGCCGCCAAGCCCACAATCTCCGTACGGGGAGTCATGATTTCATTCACGGTCGTATCGCGAAATTCCAGAACAGCCTCAATCATTTCCCGTTCTTCTTCATCGACGACACCATCTTTTTCTCCTTCCCCGACCACATTGAGCAGTTCCTCATGTCTTTCTTCCATTCTCCCGTTTTGTCCTTTGTCCGCGGCGCCCGCTAATCGACGAATCGGAGTCTCAAACAAGTGTAAGATGAGGGTGATGGGACGACTAATGCTGTCAAAAAACTTTAAGATGAGGTACCCGTGCGCCAAAAAGGCCGTTCCCCCGTATTTAGCCCAGGCATGCGGCAAACCCACGGAAAAAATTACTAATACCAGACCCGACCATAAAAACGATTTTAATAAGGGAAAGAACAACGGAGCCGACTGCGCCGACTTTTCCGGCAGAAACAGATACAACATACACATGAAAAACGCCAGGTTAGCCAAGAGCCGAAACATGGCGGTGGTAGATATCAGATAGGCAATACGTTCCCGAAAAAAATCCAGGCGTGACAACCGTTCCTTCCCGGCGAAGGCTTCTTCCAGTTTATTCCAAGAAATATGGCGCAAAGCCAGATTGGTCATGGAGAAAAACACGGTTAGTCCCACAGACAACAATGCAATCGTAACGGCCCATGATCCCGGGTCCACGTATGCTTACCTCCTTTCGGCCTGACTATATACCGGTCCGAATCCCAATTCCTCCAGCAATTGATCTTCCCTTTGATGCATAATTTCCGCGTGCCTGCTTTCCTGATCGTCGTATCCCAGTTGATGCAACAGCCCATGCACAACATATAAATTCAATTCGGCCCGGGCATCCTGGTTTCTTTCTTGCGATACCTGTTGCGCCCGCTGGGCATTTACTACCACTTCGCAATCCAAGGCCTGGTTCGAAGGGGAATTTAAGAATTCCTCCCGCAAATCAAAACTCAGTACATCCGTTACTCCCGCTTTACCGTAGTACTGTCGTTTTAAATCACGGATCGTGACATCATCCACTATGGCGATGCTTATCGCACCCTTCTCGATATTGCAGGATTGCAGGACATGCTTTATTGTCTTTTGCAGTTGCTCCGTATCAATCGGTAAGCCCTGCTGTTGATTTGAAATTTCAATCGATATCATCCGTTGTTCGTTTAAACTGTCTGCGCCTGGAACTTTTCTTCTTTCTGACTTTTTGGATATGCGATCCGGCTGTGATACATCGCACAGAGGCTTTTAACGAGGCTATTCTCGATTAATTGCAGTTCCGGCATGGTCAAAACACAGTTATCAAATTGTCCATCCTGCAGCCGCCGCATTCCGACGTTATGGACTACGTTTTCAATCCGATTCGGCGTCGGATCCTGGACCGAGCGGGTGGCGCTCTCCACGGCATCGGTCAACATGACAATGGCCGTCTCTTTACTCGTCGGCTTCGGGCCCGGATACCGAAATTCATTTTCCGATACGATTGGACCGGTTTCGCTCTCGCTTTTCTTGGTCGCTTCGTGATAAAAATACTCCACCAGCGTGGTTCCATGGTGCGATTCAATAAATTGGTGCAGGATACGGGGCACTTTGTACTCGCGTGCCAGTTCCAATCCGTCCCGGACATGCCCGATGATAATCATTCGACTCATGGTTGGCGCCAGTTCTTTATGTTGGTTAATTCTTTCGGCCTGATTTTCCACGAAATAGCGCGGTTTATTCAATTTTCCGATGTCATGATAGTAGCTGCCGACACGACATAGCAGGCCGCTGGCGCCGATGGCCTCGGCGGCGGCCTCGGCCAGCATGCCGATTTGCAGACTGTGGTTAAACGTACCGGGGGCTTCCACCGCCAAGCGCTTCAACAGCGGTTTGGTTGCTTCGCTCCAGTCCAGCAGAGTTAAACTGGTTGCCGTGCGAAATAGTCGTTCGATGAAGGGCAGGAATCCTTGTAAGATAAATCCGACTGCCACAGACCCGGCGGCGGCGGCAAAACTGTTCTTTAGAATTTCCAGATAATTAAACCGCAACCATAAACCCACCAACCAGACCATGGCAAATACCACCAGTGCCGCCAGAGAGCACACTTCGATCAGTTTGGAGCGCGTGCGGATTTCCTTCAAACGAAGAACGGCAAATCCCATGGCAGTGCCACTGGATAACAGTACCCCGATCGCGTGTTTTGATAACATCGGATTTTCATACAAGGCTAAAACGCCTACCATGAGCAGGAAGCCGGCGCATCCCAGGGCAAAACGCTGCGAATAGGCGATGGTCATCATGATCGCCATGAGCATAACCGGTACTACAATTAAATAGGGCGACCAGTGATTCACGACGCCCGCCCGGATAGGAACTATCAAGATCAACATCGTGGCCAGCAGCACGCCGCCGCGCAGATGATTTTTGACAATCCGCGGACGAAACGCCCATACATAAAATCCCATGGTAACGCTCAAAATCAGCATCAAAGCCATTATTAAGAGCAGGGAGCGATAAAGAGCCCCGTCTCCCTGCCAAAGTCCTTGTAGTGTTTGGGGTCCATCGAATACCAGAATGAAGCTGCTGAGGATAATGAAACCTGCCAGCATGACAAGGGACTCGGCAGCGCCGCTATTGAGGAAACGCTGCCATTTCACTGCCTGCTGGCCATTGGCCGCCGTTCGTACATTCACACGTTTGCTTTTCTTTTTAGTCATGGTTCCGGTTCGCATGGTTCTCATATGCCTTGACAATATTTTGTACTAATCGATGGCGAACGATATCCGCTTCCGTCAGACGCACAAATCCAATCCCTTTGATTCCCTGGAGCCGATGTAATGCGTCAATCAGGCCGGATTTCTGATCGTCCGGTAAGTCCACCTGACTGTCGTCTCCGGTGACCACCATTTTTGAATCGTTGCCCAGTCGTGTCAAGAACATCAGCATCTGTCCCACCGTAGTATTCTGCGCCTCATCTAATATTACCAAGGCATCATTAAACGTTCGGCCGCGCATAAACGCCAGCGGAATCACCTCAATAATATCGTCCTGCATGAACCGTTTAATCTGGGCGTATTCCATCATATCCCCCAGTGAATCCAGTAGCGGACGGAGATACGGATTCACCTTGGCCTGTAGATCCCCGGGCAAAAATCCCAGTTTTTCCCCCGCCTCTACCGCCGGCCGCGCCAATACAATGCGACGAATCCGACTCTTCTTGAGCATCGAAACGGCACATGCCACCGCCAAGTAGGTCTTCCCCGTGCCCGCCGGACCGGTGGAAAACACCAGATCGTTGGTCTGAATGGCCTTGACGTATTGTTCCTGGCCCGACGTACGCGGGGCGATGCGGCGTCCTTTCACGTACACATCCAGATGCTGATCGTCCCGATCGGCGTCCCCTGCCGCCGCTTCCGTCAACAGTTGCTGCATTTCTTCCTTGCTGATATGGTCCACTCGCCGGAGCCGTTTTTGCATCAGTTCCAGGACATGCATAGCTTTGTCCACGGCTTCTTTCTTGC
>CAZNQT010000028.1:0-18592 GCA_964574885.1 uncultured Pirellulales bacterium | reverse complement strand
GGGTTAAAAACGTCTTTGACTGCGCAACCATTCTGGACATGGCTGCCGGCATGGATAAACCATCTTCCAGAGATATGATCATGATATAGTTCAACATTTGTTCTTCTTCAATAGTAGGAATACGAGATTGGAAATTGATAAAAAGGATATCGACGATGCCGTAACCTTCTTCTACCAATTCGGTGGTATCATATCCCCTTGTCACAATGCGGTGTACGTTCTTATAGGCAACTTCGGATACCCACTGGAACGGAGCGCGTTTGGTATCCATGGGCACGGTGCCATATTCTCGGACGCTATAGTCATAAGGCATCTTGGGATCCCCAAGATTGCCTATCACTTTTTTCTTTTTCTGGTTTATATCACCCATTGCTTGTATTCTCCTTCGGCTTTCTGTGTCTTCGCATACTCTTGTCTTTCTTCTTGGCTGGGTACTTCTCTATCGGCGGGACCAACATACTTTATCATGGATAAATCTATCATTTGCACCATAGGCTCTCGTCGGGAAGCTCCCCAGGCGCGTCCCCGCTTCATGCTAAACAGGGCATGTGTCGCACAACTGAATCCTCGGCAGACACTGCCAATACACCAGGCAGCATTAGGGGAAAATCCGAGATCCATCAATGCCGTATTGCCCGCTCCGACTACATTAACGCCTACGTAAGATCTTCCCTCTCTTTTACGCCGGGCATGAAAATGCTTTTCAATGGCGCGCTGGAATTCCAGATAAACGCCATCCAATCCTAATTCTTCCTGTTTAACGTGAATCGGTTCTGCCCGGGGATCGCTGTCGATATGTTGCGGTTGGCCCATACCCATAACGGGTTTTTTAGCATCCAGGTACTCATCCACCAGAATCTTGGCCATTTCATCTAGAGACTTTCCTTCCTCCCGTGCCCGTTCGATATATTTGTTCATCATATAGCCATGTGCCGCTCCCGGGCCATGCACACCGCCAAAGGTCATTATCGATGCCGCGATGGCACAGGGAAGATTGGGCCTGCCGGTAACCACTCCGATGGCGCCGGCGGCCGACGGCGACATGGAATGCTCCATAAACGCTCCCATCTCATACTTGAGCATTTTTTCCTCTTTCGAGGTGGGAATCCGATTCTGAAATAATATAAACAGCGCATCACAGAATGAATAACCTTCCTCCGCCAATTCGCTCAAATTATATCCACGCAAAACCGTCTTCTCTTCGGTCTTATAAGAAATAGACGTCTTTCTGTGAAATAAAGGGTTTCTGTCCATTCTGATTCTCCATTTTCGATATAATCCTTTATCATACCCTATAGGTTACCGTTTATATTGGAAGCCCATATTCTTCAGTTCTTCTTTAACTTCGCCATAAAGATCTATATATTCCGCATTAGGCTGACCCGTATTAATATCATAACATTCTTGATACGTTTTACCTTTGGGGGCATTATCCAGATTTTTTTCATAGGTAGTTAGAAGTTTCTTTGCCAGTTCATTTCCTTCCTCACGTGTCATCCCTACGCTTGCCTCGGTAAGTTCCACCGAACCTCGTATTTCCATGGGAGTAACATAATCATTGAGGATGGCGCGGGCCGGGTGTGTAGTTTGGGCCGATACGCCGGAAGGAATGACGGCGGCCATATAAGCGGCCGTCTCGTAAAAAAACTGCTTGGTCATAGGACCTGCGGCAATATAACCTAACGACCAAACCAGTTCTTTGGTATTGCGGCTAATCGCTTGTGAACTCACTGCCACACACCAGAGAACTTCACGAGAGGTACTGCAAGATTTCGTTATGTGAATAGGAAACGTTAGATGATAATCACATTGCAGTACTAAGATTCCTGCCATTCGGTAGGCTACATTAAGAACTGCTGTTTCGGCAGGACCACCTGCATATCCTCCGACCAAGGGACCTGATTCATTACCGATGTTTGCACCCCAACTGGATAAATAAACGGCCTTGCAAAGCGTGGCCATGTCATATTTCAATTCCGCCATTGCACCGACCAGCCAGCCATCGGATGGGCGTAAACCAAACTGGGGTGCACTGGCGGCAATGGTTGCCAAGGACGTTCCTGCTGTGGATATGCAGTTTCCAATGGCAAGTCCCGGCCGACCTGCTTCACGCAAAGCCTCCCGAGCTATCTTTATACCCCGTATAGCTCCCAGAACTTCCGTAGGGGTTCCCGAAGCAATCATTTGACCATCGACTGTTTCCAGGGCAGGCGCGCTGATAGAGTTGGCTAGTTCTATCCCGGCATAAGACTTCACTAAATTTCGTGCAATGCGCTCATCGGTATTGACGATTCCCGTGCCCACATGGTACCAGGGGGGTATATCACTATCGGGCTGTCGCGCAGCCCACGTAAAACGGTCTTTGCCCTCTCCCATTATGCATCGGCCGCGGGAATGGGCTACCACATGTAATATCTCCTCTCGGTCGAACTTGATTACTCTATGGGTATTCGGACAATAGACGCCGGTCTGAGCTAAAAAATCAATGGCCGCTTGATAAACCCGGTCCGCCAGATCGTCGTCGAAAGGCACGGGCGTCTGTGAATCATAGACAATATGGTATTTTTCACATACGTTCCGGGCGAAGGTATATACTTTATCAAGATCAAAAGCCTCCGAGGACATCTGCACGCCATTTGACGCGCGCTTACAAATCTCCATAATATTCATCATGGAATTGTGCCATTCCTATTGAGTAATCGAGACCTTTAATCCTGGGGCTCTTTTACGCATACTCTTGTATAAACCTATCTGCCTACTTCTTCTAAACATCTATCAATTATGTTTAAAGCCTCATCAATCTGTTGTTTTGTTATTGTAAGAGGTGGCGTAAGTGACAAAATATTTCCCATTGTTACCTTGAAACTAAGCCCTTCACTCAAAGCGCTATACATCACCTGTTCCGCTTCATCCCGCGCCGGAGCTTTACTTTGTCGATCCTTGACTAACTCAAGGCCTAATAAAAGTCCCAATCCCCTCGCGGCGCCGATGAGCGGATGTCTTTGCATCATGGCACGCATAACTTGCAAAGCATGATCACCCAAGGTGGCGGCATGATCCACTAAGCCTTCCTGCTCGATACATTCTATGGTTGCCAAGGCAGCAGCGCAACCAACAGGACTTTTTTCATGCGTGTAGTGTCCTAAGGCCTTATCCCTCGCTACATCAAGATTTTCTTGAGCGATTAACGCCGCCATGGGAATGATGCCGCCGCCCAATCCTTTGCCAATCACTACTATATCAGGCTCTACTTCAAAATGTTCACAGGTAAACATCTTACCGGTGCGCCCTAGGCAATGAGGAATCTCGTCAAGGATCAGCAGCGCGCCATGTTTATCACAGGCCTGACGTACTTTTTTCCAGTAATCCCTGGGTGGAATTACTGAGGTGCTGCGTACCGTCTCGGCAACCACGGCGGCCACGTCGCCCTCTTTTTCTAGGACGTACTCAATATAATCAGCACATTTCAATGTGCATTGTTCCTGGCAATCCCAAAAGCAGCGGTAACAATCCGGGGGCGGCACATGTTCTGTGCCTGACAGTAATGGGCCTGCCTCCTTGCGGAATATAGTTTCGCCGCCCACTGAGATCGCATCCAGGGAAGCGCCATGAAAGGAGTCCCACATGGAAATCGTCTTAAATCTTCCGGTGGCTGCCCGTGCCAACTTCAGTGCCATACCGATTGCCGCTGTGCCGCTCGGAGCAAATAATACTTTATTCAAACCACCGGGCGCCAAGTGCGCCAATTTCTCGGCTAATCGAATGGCTGGAATGTTAGCATAACGACGGGTACAAAAACTCAATTCATCAAGTTGCTTTTTTATCGCTTCAATGACTTTTCGATTACCAAAACCCACCTGATGGACATTGTTGCCGTGGAAATCCATGTACCGGCGGCCTTGGAAATCTTCAATCCAAATGCCCTCGCAATGACACAATACGTTCAAGCATGGGGTGGATAGCAATTGATGGATAAAATACTTCGAATCTAAATCAAGATTTTTTCTGGTCTCAGGATCGATTTGTTCCCGGAGCCAAGCGGTTCTACGGGCAGAAATATTTAAATCTCCTTCCGCCTGAAGATAAGTCAAATTATCCTGATCTGAGCACATATTGCCGGGCCTGCTATTTAATGTATGAGTTTACTTTTTGTTTTCAAGGTTCACCCCCATTTCAGTAATGGTTTGGTGAATAGCCCCCAATAGATTCTGGATATCTGATTTAAAGATTTGGCCAATATTGCCGATACGAAAACAATCCGCATTACTTACCTTGCCGGGATAGATTACATAATTCTTTTGGTTTAGACGCTCGTAAAACTCTTGAAAGTTGAAATTTTTGTGCTGCGGATATAAAAATGAAGTTATAATATAACCTTGATCTGTCGGGCTCAGATATTCGGTAAAACCCATTTGTCGCATACCGCTAACCAGGATTTCATGGTTCTGTCTATATCGAACGGCTCTCCCGGCTACACCGCCCTCGGCATCCAATTCCTCTAAAGCCTGATGAAACGCCAGCAACGCGTGCGTCGGTGGCGTAAACCGAAATTGGCCGTTCGTTTCAAATCCCTTCCATTGATCATACAAATCTGAGCTTACACTTCGAGCATAGCCTTGCGTTTCCATTAAAGAGGCTAGCTTAGCAAGCACAAAAGAAAATCCCGGTATCCCTTCGATGCATTTGTTAGCGGAAGAAACTAAATAATCGATGTGGCATTCGAACATCTTTATAGGGTAGGCTCCGTAACTACTCATGGCGTCAACAAAAAATTTTGCTCCCCCATTCTTCACTATGAGACCAATTTCCTGGATCGGATTTATAATGCCGGTTGTGGTTTCACAATGTACAACCGCTACATGTGAAATGAGTGCATCTTGTTCTAGAACGCTTTCAATCTGATTCAGATCGGGTTTTTGATGTTCCGCACATGCTACAGTTACGGTCGAAATTTTCAAAAAGGTAGCTATTTTCGCAATGCGGTGGCCGTACGCACCATTGATTACTACCAGCAATTTCCCCTCTGGTGGAATGGTTGAAGAAATCACGGCCTCCAGTCCCATTGTGCCGCTGCCTTGCATGGGTATGGCGGTATATTCATCCTGACTTACTTCGGCTAATGATACCAGCTTGCTGCGGATTTCCCTTACTATTGTGATAAATTCGAAATCACGCGATCCCAGATCGCGCAGCATCGCTTCCTTTACCGTTCGGCTGGTGGTCAATGGCCCTGGAGTAAAGAGGAATTTATCTTTCTTCACTATCATTTTCCCCATTCTTGCACTAGGTATCGTAATATTGCTGTATATTGGATGGGCAATAATGATTCTAATTCTATTTACAGAACACAGCCCATCGTTCATGTTTATATAAATAGAGTGCCATACTATTTGCACCCTAAAATAAGATGGTATATTATATAAATAATCCTTGAGGATTCAATAAATTATGCTGATATTTCTATATGGTTCAGGAACCAGCAACACCGATACAGATAATAATTTGGTAAATTGGCCTATCATCAATGCGGTCTTCCGACGGCCCCGTTGGGATCTGACCTTCCAGAAAGAATGTTTCTTGCTATATCAAAATGAAATCAAAACAATAATTGAATAAGCACGCAATAAGTTATTATATAACATAGGTTTATATACTCAATGGGAGGGTGGCAGGCGTACCTCCTCACCTTCATCTCCCCCAGTTCTTCCACCCTGAGCTATTCTGATTCGTACTGTGATGGGAGCATTTCAGCCTGACCTGCCCCCCCGGAACCAGCGTTAGTTGAGATGCGTTCGTTCCTGCAAATCGAAGGCCATTTATATTCGAATCAGATTGAACTTCAGCGGGCAGTGGATAACAAAATTGGGCGGGTGGTTTCGGAAAGGAAAAGAATAAATGCGGCGATTGAGCAGTACAATCGAGCTGTCCAAAACCAACAAAATCAACAAGAAGCCTTAAGATATTATCCGACATCAAGTTAAATGATAGAGCGATTGTTGTGAATAATTGTCGGAAGATTATACCTCTTGGCTTGAAAGGGATCCAACCAGTATCAACTTTTAAAATTTTTACAACCTACCTCAAACAAACCAAATTTATATAATTCATGGAAACCTAGAAACTCCAATTGGCCATACTAAACAAATAAGCCTTGAAGCCGGTTTAACAATCGTTCACCAGAATCCGATTCCGGCACAACCGATTTGCGTGCCACACAGGAGGTAGGTTAATGCCAGAATCAAGCAGAGAGGAATTCTTAGGATTACTGCGACAAAGTAATCCCAGGAAACGCAAAACCATTATACAGTCGCTTGAAGGTAGGGTTTCCGAAACCGGCACTGGTCACCTAAAGGAAGATTTTACCTTTATGGAACCGGACATGTCCGTTCGGCAGGTGACGCACTTTTCTGAACACACGCGCGATTACGGGATGTTGATAAACCAGAAAAACCGCCTGCAGGGAAGATGCCAACATCCAGATTGTACTTATTTCGTATGTGATAGGTGTACCATGGTGATAACTCCTAATATTTACAGTATCAAAATAGTATCAAATTTGGGGGAATTTATCTGGATAAAAAATAAGGCAAACCATAAATGCTTGCCTTTTATTGAGTTACATCAACGTCCCCGAGAGGACTCGAACCTCTAACCTTTGGCTCCGGAGGACAAAAGATGCATTGTAAGTCTTTGTTAAACAACGAGTTAAACACCCTTTTTGAGTCGATAATGAGGTTTACAAGTGGTCGACAAGTCACTGAGAAGTTGATAACAAGTCACCATCACGTGACGACTGACCCACTCAGTGATCCACTTTTCGGAATGTTTGATTGAATATCACACCAGCTAATCTGAAAGTAATGCACTATCGATTGTCAGTCGGCGGTACCGGGCGAGCCGTTAACATTGGCTCCTGCAGCCCAGCCGGAAGCCTGATTCCACGCGGTTCTGTCGGCCGTAACGTCACGGATAACTAGGGCGTAGCCCTCACCATCGGTGGAGGGATACCATGCATCGCTATATTCCATCCGCAATATGGCCGCCTGCAGCGGATCCGGTAGGCGTAGTACGACGTTTTCCCCGCCGTTACTAAGATTACCAGCATACTCCCCGGCGACATTTATTCCGGAGCCGTACTGGGCTTCGAAGGCGACGATATTATTGACAACGACGACATATTCCCCCGCTGCCAGCGTCATCTCCGGAAATGTGAAGGTGATTCCGACGTCGAGACGTACTCCGGTAATGTCCAAGACCTCGGTGCCAATATTCTGCAGTTCGATGAACTCCAGATCGCTGCCACTCACGGGGTGGTACATAATTTCTGTCACCCTAAGGTTTTCCATGAGTCGTCTGGCGTCTTCGAACGGATCTTCCACCTGGTGGGTCTGCTGAACAATCGCATTCAGCGCCAATCCAAAGACGATGTCCGAACTGGTGCTGTTGGTCTGGTGGACCTCTACAGCGATGACGTTATCTCCGGAGTGGAGATTTACACCGGTCGTATCAAGACTGGCGTATTCATAGGTAGCATTGTCCACGGTACGATCTGCTCGTGTCGTATGAGTAATTACCGTGTCTGTGTTAAAACCAGGACGGAGTACCTCATCGCCATTGATATAAATGACGGCGGCATCGTCGATCACAAAGGCAAAATCAAGCCGGATAATATCTGTAATATCAACGTCAGAGTCAATATTAAAATGGGTTCGGAAGTAATATGTGTCGGCCCCGAGCGTAAGTGGCGTATTTTTAGGCGCTGGCAAAGCAGATCCCTCAACATACAAGAGTGCCGCGCCGGTGGGCCAAATCCCATCATCATAATCCGGTTGCTTCCAGTCGCTCGGCAGAGCCGTGTCGGACTGATCATAAGACCACTCCTTCTCGATACTCATAAGGTTGACCTCCAGGATCTCCGAAGTGTCAACAACAGGATTAGCTACGCCAGGAGTGGGAATATCGGAGAAGGCATACATTGTACTGCTATCGGGTGTGCGGCCTTGGGAGACATCGCTGGTCTGGGGGCCGTAAGCCACCCAGTCAATCTCGCGGCTGTCGGATTCAAATAAAGCGATCATGCCCTGATCGCTGGACAGACGGAACGGCAGGTGCCCGGGATTATCCTGGTTGTCAGCGTCGAATACCGCGTACCCCCGAGCTGGTACAAAGTTGAGGGGCGCGATTTGATACTTTTCCGGCTGCGATACCGGATTATCGGTGATATACAATCCACCCAGGTCAATGGGCCAGTCGGCGGCGTTATAGAACTCGACAAAATCATCCACGAAGGAAACGCGACCGTTAGCCAGCCATTCGTTAATGCATACGGTACTTGTATCACCAAGCGGCTGGAACACATTTCTACTACCAAACGTGGGAATTGCCAGACGCCACTCGCCCGCATCGTTGCGGCCGATGGTTTGACCGGGAATCTGTATACCAAATTCGATGGAATCAACCAAGTTCTGCTCACTGTCATAGAGATAGAGACCCTCGCCCCGGTCATCGAGGGCAAAGTCCAGATGAATCTGGCCTGGCACAACAGTGTGGTCGGCAAAGAGCACGAGATATTGACCGGGATTGATTATAGTGTCGGCGCCGAATATGTAAGGAGTCTGATCGGTCGGATCTTGCTTAAGGCTCATGCCAGACAGAGCAAGGGGATCCGGCCCATCATAATATAGTTCGACCATATCGGGAAAGGTGCCGTCAGTGTTTGCAAGCGATATGTTGTGTGCAAGGACTTCATTGATGACCAGGCGCGACCAGCCAGTATTAACCGTCCAAGTTTCGGAGACGGTCGGGGTGACTTCGCTCTGCCAGATTTCGGTACGATTCTTACCGATGACATCGACCGTATACGACTGGCCATCGGTGAGGCCCGACAGGACGATCGGCTCAGAAACCGGACGTTCCGTACTCCACGGGGCGCCATTGAGTCTGTACTTGTAATCGGTCATTCCGGCCCCAGCCACCGTAAGCACGGCCTCGGTACTCCATGTTATCGGAGCGGGTTCTCCATCCACCGCCGCACCGAAAGGCACATATGCTCCAAGGTCGATGCCGCCGGGGGCAACACCGATAGCGGGCGACGAAGCCTGGAGATGAAAGTCGCTGTCAGGGTTCACAAAGAGCGGATCGGCGGTGAAATTACCTGTGCCAAGATCCATGATCGTGCCGGATCGCTGGCCGACAACATCACCGGCGCGAGCCGCAGGAATTAGACAGTTGTGCATCTGTAAATCGGTGAGGAAATCGGGATCTCCGCTGAAGCTTTCGTCAACGTGTTCAAAGATGCGTTGCGGAATATCATAAAAGATATTACCGTTGAGGTAGGCGCCTTTGCCTTCGGGATCGCGGCTGGGAATAAGGAACTTGATAACCGAATAAGTCGTACCGTTTTCGTCATCTTTGATGCCGACTACGGTGTTGTGCTCGAAATACATGTAGGTACCCGTCTTGAGGTCCACTGCATGGTCAATATCATAGAATACATTTCGTACCACATAAATAGTGGCATCGAAGTTGTCATCTCCGGTAGAGATGACGTTAGAATCTCCCGTACCGGTGTTGTAAGTGTCTTTATGCACGTGCATGAACAGATTGCCCTCAATCCAGGCGTCCCCTCCAAGGTCGAGGCATTCGTCACTTGCACCCATGAAGACATTATTGAGCACCTGCAGGATCGGACCGGGCAGACCGGGGCCGGAAAAGTCGATTATGTCGTTGTGCCCCTTATTAGTGCCGAAGACGTTATTCTCGATGATGAAATGTCCACCTGCCAGAATACCGGTGGCGTTGATAGACTCGACGACATTGTCGTCACCGGCATCGGGGAATTCGCCAGGTCCGAAACGATCCGGAAAAACACAGTTGCGAATAATTACGGAGGCATTACTGGCATGGATAAGTCTGCGTCGTGATTCGCCCCAAGTGAGATATTCGAGTACGGCTACCGAATTCGTCAGGCCGATGGCACCGTTACTGGTTTGCGCATATCGTATTACTGCATAGGATATAAGATTGTCCTCAAGGGTGTTGACCAGTTGGATACCGTCCCACGTGCCCGCAACCGACGGCATAATTGTGAAATAAATAAAGTCATAAGATTCACCTTCGGCGCGGATTTTACCGTTAACCGTGAGCTGGGTACCTGGATCAAAGAATACCGTAGTGCCAGGCATAATAGTCAGGGTAACGCCGGCTGGAACCACCAGCGTTGAAGTCACATGATACGGACCGTCCTGTGCCGTCCACGTCGTGTCACCGGTAAGTATTCCGCCTATGTTCGTAAGGCCCATGTTGACAGACCAGTCGGGAAGTATAGGACCGTTGATATATTGATCCATAAGTGAGGCCATGGTGGCATCCGAAGCACTCGCTCCGGTTGGTTGGTTCAGATTTGTTTGAGGTGCCGCGGATAGATTGACCGTCCAGCTCTGGGAGGAGTTGCCATCGGGATTGCCCGGGGCGGCAAAGCCCGTATCAGTACCCACCGTTTGCCCCTGCCAGAGACCGGCTGAGTTTTTACCTAGTACATCCACACGGTAGGTATGGCCGTCCACCAAGCCGGTCAGGGACAACTCACCTAAGATTTTATTGCCCACGGTGATGGGCAACGCAATTTCGTTGCTCCATGCGCCTGGTACGTCGTTGTCGACAAGGCGATATCGGTAACTGACGATGCCGGGACCACCGACCGTTAACGTGGCTTCGGTGCTGTTGGACACCGGCGCGGGGGCCCCCGAAATAGAGGCGCCAGGAGGCACCAGGTATCCAATATCCAGGCCGTTGGTTCCGGCGCCGATGGCGGGCGAGCCCGGCTGTAGACTGTAATCGCCGCCTACCGGATCAACAAACATCGGATCGGCATCGATATTGTCCGTGCCGAGATAGTGCCACTCCGACGGGATGATCGTGTTAAAAATGGAAGGCATGGGAGTCGGCCCGTAACCTGGATATAGGGGATTGTCGAAGATATTGTAGAATACCCTGACGTTATCCAGGAATATGTTATTCTCCAAATAGGCACCGGCGCCGGGATCGACGCCGCGGGCGGGCTCCCCAAAGTTAATCGAAGCCATCGTAGCACCGATATAGGTGTTGTTTTGTGCCGTAATAGACACGCCGTTTTTCAGCAGCATATGATGGTCGCCGCCGATAAACAGGTTTCGCGCGACCATGACATCACTTTCAAAGTCGGTGGCGACGGCATTGGATGTGGTGTGGTCAACATTACCGTCGTAGCCGTTGGCAAACGCTAAAAAGACATTCCCCTCGACATGCCCGTCGGTGCCGTCGAAATCGAGTGCATCGTCACCACCGCCAGGGAAGAAGTTGTTATACATCTGTATAATGGGACCGGGGCGTTTCCCGCCCGTGAAATCCAGTATATCGTTATAGCCTGTCGTCATTCCGAACGTGCAGCCGTCGAAGATCAGGTAATCGCTGCCCGAAAGTCCCGAACCGTGCAGCGGTTCGGTACCGCCGATGGAGGGGAAAACGCAGTTGCGGATGATCGCCTGCGGGTGCGTCAATTCCATAAACGCTGTCGTATTGTTGGTGCTGGTGAAGGTCATGTAATTCATAAATACGCGTGCGGCATTGACGATAACCGAGTCGCCCTGCCCGTCGCCGTATTCCATATCCACATACACCAGGCGGTTTTCCGTGAGGGTATTCTGGATACCCAATCCGTCCCAGCGTGTGGCCAGCCCCGGATTGGGGATCATGTGAATATGGCCGAACTCCGTACCTTCGGCGACAAGGGTACCGTTAACGGTGATACCCGTTCCCGAATTGAATAACAACGTTGTGCCCGTCTGAATCGTCAGCGTGATACCAGCCGGAATCACCACGTCACCGATCACGATGTAGGGACCGGAGGCTGCATCCAGGATCATATCCTCTGTCAATGTCCCCGATAGTTCGGTAGGTACGCTGTCGTTTTGCCAGATGTCGATGTGTTCACGATCAATTTCGTTACCTGTACCCCCGGGGCCGTCAAATGCCTGCACGGTTATGCGGGTGATCCCCGGATTGATGGGAATCCCCGTAATCGTACCTATCGGTGGGAGGGTGCCGATCAGTTCTAGGTTGAAGCTTATGTCAGAACTGGTAACGTAGCCAGAGGAGTTCTTGACTTGATGAATCTCCACGGCCAGAACGTTTCGACCGACGTTAAGCCGGGAAGGTTCAAAGGTGTATTCAAAATACGTATCTTCTTCGTCACCACTGACAGTCGTGGGACCGGCGCCTGTAGTAAAATCGATCGTGCCGCTGGGCATGTTGGTACGCCATAATGCGCTGCCGTTGAGATACACGACCGCGCCATCATCACGGAGAACGCCCAGACGGATATTTTCATATTTCAAAGGATCTTCCACGTTGAATTCGTGACGGAAGTATGTGGTGACATTCTTCTGTACACCACTGACGCCGGGCTCCACATCAACATAACCAACGGCTGGCGAAGTTTCTCCGTCTCCACCGTAGCCGAGCCGAGTCGCCTGCGGTCCCTTCCACGTGCTATCGTCAAAATCCATTCCATACCAGGCGGTTCCTTGATTGCTGCCGTTATCCAGATAACGCCAGGTCGAACCGCGGCGTACAAGGGTCTCTTCTTCCACAGGTTGCGATCCCTCACCAATGCCCCAACGGCCATCGATGGCTGACCATACCGCGAGTTGGCCGTTTACAGTAACCGAACGAGTTTTCACTGCATCGGCCGCCCCGGAAAGCGAAACTTCGTCTTCGGCCGTCTGGTAGTAGCCACCGTTCTGAAACAAACCGCTTTCGATGGTCAGGTCGGAGGGTATCAGCGACAGCACGTACGCATTGCGTTGAGCCTGCCACGTTTTTATGGCGTCAATCGTAGGCTGCGGTACATAATCGCCCAGCAGATTATCCAAAAACGGACCAAGCTGCTCGGCCGAGAGATTCGTCTCGATAAGGTCCTTGAGCTGAGCATAATATCGAGGTGCAAACTGCGGATGGCTGACCAGACGCAGCAGTGCCGCCACTGCGTTTTCACCGTTAGCCCCGGACATAAATGGGAAGATTTCCGCTGTGGCAGAACCAATGCTCTGGCCTTGGCCGAAGATGGAATCCAGGTCATGCTGGATTAGCACGAAACGCGTATCGAAATCGCCTCGATACAAATAGTAGTCATCGCCGTCGCCATTGGCGAGCGTGGTTTCGCTGTTATCCAGCAGGACATTCAGTGCTAAAAACCGCAGCCACTGCTCGACATTGACCACGCGGTTGACTTCCTGGACGTAGATATCATCAGGCGTATCGTCGCTGAGTACCCATGTTAATTCGATAAGGTCGGACCAGTCGTCCTGGGATTCATTGGTTTCTTTGAAATAATGGATTCGGTAAGGATCTGGATCAGGACCTTCGTATCGTAAATCGGCTTCGGACCCGACACGCATACACTTGTAAGCATTGCCGGCGCCGTTTCCAGGAAACTTGCGGTCAGTATATTCGCTGTTGATGGCATCAATGTGAACATAACTGCCGTATTGAGGCGATCCGCTATGGGCAAGGTTCTGTCCGTTCACGCGGACCTGGACGGCTTTCGCGTCGCCGGTCGCCAGGCCGCTCCGCTGGAAAATAACGCTTCCCGCGAGTTGAAGCCACGTGTATTGGGTATTGAGATTGATCGCGACAGCATCCTTCCACGGCCGGTCGGTGGGAAAATTAATGCGATAGTTGTTGGGTCGGCTGTCCCGGGTACCGTGGCCCCGATTGCGCACACCGGTATTGTAGCGAATTTTAGTATCGACGCCGTCCACGCTGATAAAAGTGGCGTTCATCTGGGCGTCGCTGTCCTCTTCGCTGCCGTTTGTGCCGAGACCGATCTGATCCAGTTCGGCTCGCTCTATTTCCGTCATAATAATGTAGTAAATCGGCTGAGCATCCGGTTGCCATACGGCATCGGGATCGAACGTATCATCAACCTGATACAGCAAATTGCAACGTTGAACGAGAGAGCCATCCACGTCAACCGGCGCCGGACGAGTACGTTGGTTCCCGTTGGCATCCGCGGCCTGAATGTAAAATTCGACTACCGCACCGTCGGCCTGAGGAGGAATCACTGCCGTAAACACTCCGTCGCCGGCTTCCACGTCGGCACCCGTGCCATTATCAAGCATGGCAGCCGAGGTGAATCCGGCCTGACCGTCCAAGCGATACTGCAGGCTCACAGTAACTCCCGTGATCACCTCGTCCAGCACCTCGGCGGTCACGATCACCGCATCGGTCGAGCGGGGAATGATGGGTGCGTGCTTAGCTTTGACAATTAGCGGGGCAACACCACCCGGATTATCGGCAATATCGATGGAATTGACGGAGCCCGGTGTACCCTGATCGACATTGCTTGCGGCCCAGTTGGAACCGTATTCGTTAGTCAAGATCATGCTGGTTAATTCGAGGCTCTTACCCTCGCCATCATGATCGTTGGCCCAGATCCACCCGCGGTGGCTGTTGTCTATAGGGCCGAGAATGCGCCGGGCCCAATCCCCCTGATCGGCGTAGTGGATATGATCGATGACTTTGCCGGCCGCAGTGGTCAGTTCAATGCCCTCCCCGCTGTTGCTGAGTCGGCCATCCCACCCACCAATTGCGTTCGTCACGTTAGGATACTTAACAGTAAATTTGGCTATATCAGACGCCACCACCAAATATTGCTGCGGACCAATCGCCACGGGAGGAAAAGTAAAGTCAACGCCGTCAGTAATTTTCCAGCCCTCAAGTTGAACCGTGCTGAATCCACGGTTGTAGATTTCGATGTATTCTTCGCCTATATCCTCAACGAGCGGATGTGCATCGTTGAAGGGATGGTACATAATTTCCGTGATTAGGATTTCGTCCTCGGGCAGTCGGCCACTGTTACTCGCTCCGGGAGTGGGCGGTGTTTCCGTACCCCACACGTATGTTTGCCATTGATCGCCCGCATCGGGCATGCGGCCGTAAGAAACGTTTTCATCCAACGGGCCAAAATCAAGGATGCTGTCAACGAGATGACCGTCGGAATCGAACAGCGCAATGTCCTCAGCGCCACCGGCGTCAAGTTTGAAACCGACGTGCAGGGGACCTTCGCTCGGCTCGTCGTCGGCCCAGATTATCAGGTAACCTCCAGCCGGAATGGTGGTCTGTTCAGGCATATCCACGCGGATTTGATATTTATTGGGGTCTGTCAAGGTATCCGTGATGAACATACCGCCAATATCGATGGGGATGATGCCGTAGTTGTAGATTTCGATCCAGTCATTGTCGTCACCGGCATTGTCGAACAGAAAATTGTTATTGTCGGACATGAATTCGTTTATAGCAAGCATGACGGGCTGGCCGCTCATCTGCCATTGCGCCGCCAGAATCGCGAAATCGCTAAAGGAAACACCCGGAGTACCATCAAGGTTGGCCGATCCCCCGGGCACGTTCAGCCACTGCTGACAGAAAATTGCCAGGTCCTCCAGATCGACTATGCAGTCATCGTTGAGGTCCGCCGACGGACAGTTTATCCCCTCTACTGATCTCACTCCTCCACCCCACAATCCCCATAATAACACCACGAACAATCCAATATCTACTAATCCTATGGTTTTTCTACTTGTCATCGATGAAGCTCCCAATTTCTCACGTTATCCCTTAAAAACTTGTAAATCCTTTGTTAACAATGGCTTGCATTAAATGCCTACAAAAAGCCCTAATATTATTCTAGAAAAAGAGTCATCCTGTGTTTATTTCGTTACTGAAATTATTCTCCTTTTCAGGTGGGTTTTTTAGTGGCACACACGTCTAAATCACATTCGATAGTATAGCAAAATATCGACTAATTCCATAGGAAAAATAACAAGCTTGGTTAATAATAAACCCTATAGTTACATAAAATTTACCAAGATTTCTTAGTATTTGTTTTTGGATGCGAAATATCGAACGATAATCCAAACCATATATTGCGAAAACACCGAATTTTTTTAAACAGCATCACGGGATCCAAGAGAGTAAGTCGTTATGTGATACTATCCTTTCCAACGATACTGATTCGGTTACCTCTACTCATACCGTTGCACGACGCGACGATAGATAGACTGTACGAAGAAATCGCAACTTCAGTTTTTTCATGCGATGCAAAACGCCTCTTCCGTTACCGACTCGGCAGAAAGATAGGGCAAGCCCCGGTGGCAATGAGACCAAAAGGCAGCAATCGCTCCCGCCATCACCTGCTCCGTCAGAACCACCATGCCCATCAACCAGAACACCACTTCCGAGATCAATACAGTGGGCGACCGTGGTGTGTGCGGCTGGGCTTCGCGAAATAAAACGGGGGATAAGATGTTCCGAAGCGGCGAAAGTTTAAAAGAAATCAGATTTTTTACAGCATAGTCGCGCATCCTGCCGATATTCTTTCCTAACATAAACAATCCTTCATGAATTATGCCGAATTTTCTTATCTAAACTATTCATCGGCATCAGGTGGATTGTTTTTTATTTACTCTCATTTAGTGCTATTGGGCTTGCACTCCCGGCTACATACCGACGTCCCATCGGAACTTCAAGGTTGGAGTGATTCATTACAATAAAGGTTCTTATCGAGCACGGAAGGCGAGTTGAAACGGCGGAGGGATTTTGTTATAATACAGGAAAGGATGCCAACATATTTTCAGGAATTGGGCAAACGTGCCATATTAAATTTAAGGCAGGAGAAAGAATGAAATTGAACGTAATCCGAATTCCTATCGTTTCGCTGCTCTTCCTGGCAGGTTTTTCTACCTTGCCCTGTAGCGGGGAGACATGGCGATTTATCGTCACAGCGGATAGTCGTAGCGAAAGTCATTCGGACAACAACGGGGTAAACGTGAAGATTTTGAGTGAAGTGGTAACGGAAATTCTCGCACGGGACGTGGAGTTTGTGCTGTTTGCGGGAGACTTATCCATAGGGGGTGTGAGTCAGGATTTGCTGGAGGTGGAATTTTTGACTTGGCGGGATACGATGCAGCCGTTGTATGACGCGAGGATCGGCGTATATCCCGTACGGGGCAATCACGACCTGGGCAGTCCCGCGGGGACCACGGCGTGGAATAACGTATTTCGGGACGAGACGGCCAGCGGGGGCATGAATTATCTGTTGCCTCAGAACGGTCCGGACGGGGAAAAGAACCTGACATATTCCGTGACGCACCGGAATGTGTTTGTGATGGGATTCGATGAACTGGCGACCCCCAATCACGGCCAGAATTACGTCCATCAGGGATGGATGGATGAGCAACTTGCTGTGAATACGAAGCCCCACATCTTCGCGTACGGGCATTATACGGCGTTCAAGATGATCTGGGATAGTCTGGGCGATCATCCCGCGGCACGGGATCTGTTCTGGAACGCGCTGGAGGATGCCGGCAGTCGGACGTATTTTTGCGGCCACGAACATTTTTACAATCATTCCCGCGCCGATGACGACGGCGATCCGAACAACGATCTGCACCAGTACGTGGTAGGCAGCGCGGGCGCGTCGATACACGTCTGGGACGGGACGTATCCCGGAGACAACGGCGGTCGCGCGATCACGCCGATTTATCACACGACGCGGTTCGGGTATATCCTGGCGGAGATCGACGATTGTCATGTTAAATTGACCTGGATGCAACGGGACACCGATGATGAGACCGTAGATGGCGCCTACCTGCCCAGTGATGTATGGGAATACACGATCGGCTGCGGCAATCCGGGGTATCCGCCGCCGAAGGGGGACCTGAATCGCGACTGCGTAGTGGATTTGAATGACTGGGCGATCATCGCAGGACAGTGGCAACAAACGAATTGTCTGGGAGAGAATGATTGTTGCAGGGCGGATCTGACCCAAGACGGCAACGTGAATCTGCTGGATTACGCGGTGTTGGTAATGCACTGGCTGGAAGACACACGTCCGGTCTGCGAATAGCGATTCATCCCGAATAGCAGGTAGGATTTCGAAGGTGGTTACGGTTCCTGTCATTTGTGATAATCTCACATTGTGATAGTATGCTTACTTAAATGTTCATCCTGAAGGGATTAAATCGAGGTATTACATTTTCCCCCGGGGCGGTGCATCACTTGCCTCGGATTCCATTATGATGCCCCGACTGGGGCTTTACACATATCCTATATACCCCTTAATTATTCGCACGGAACCGGCAAAGTGCTCTAAATATTCGTCTAATTTATTAACTAAACCTGTGGAAGGAACTTATGACACATTCATTCTTGCCAGACTACGCATTTTCATCGAGATTGACAGCTAATTGCTTGCAAGTCTTCTGTATAGGGAATCAAGTAATTGTCGTCAGAGGAAATTTATTAATTGACGTCAATCAGTTTTTTGGGATCTCATATTTCGAGCGAATATTAGTAAAACATCAGCAAAGCCAATCGCATCAAAATCCCTATATGTTTGTGTCTCCTAAACTGTATGAGTATATTCAACTCCTGCGAAAACAAGGTGAGTGGTCTGAGCGTAAAGGGCTTTGCCCTGTAAGCAATTTTCAATACCGGTTCCGCAGCCTAGAGGCCAGCGCCAGGTAAACTACGGTAAACACCACCAATGACAGTA
>CAZNQT010000027.1:0-19050 GCA_964574885.1 uncultured Pirellulales bacterium | reverse complement strand
CCATCACCCATAGCCAAACCACTTCATTTGAGATTACCATCTACTGTCCGGACGGAGATATCACCTTCTGGCGCAAGGTCTCTTCGGAAGGAGGCTATGACTTCCTGCGGTTTTATATCGACGACACTCAGGTGGACACATGGTCCGGGGAAGATGACTGGGCCCCAGAATCGTTTGCGGTTCAAGTCGGCCTGCATACCTTTAGATGGACCTATACCAAGGACGGTTCGGTCAGCAATGGCCAAGATACTGCCTGGGTGGACGATATCCAGATTCCGTAATGTACAAAACTCACAAGGCATGCCGGGCTCAGAATCCGACATACACCTTGCTGAGAATTATGAGGCGCCGGATGAGTTACAAAGAGAATAACAGGTGGCTTGATGGTCAGGACGCCGCAGCTAATATTCGGCTGAAAAGCTATAGTGATCTTAAAAAAGGAGTAAGGGCAATGAGAACGAACAAACTGAAAATTTGCGCTTTGAGGTTGATGTTGTGGATCATCTGCTGCGTTATGGGAGGAGTGGCAATGAATGCCCAGGCGCAAACAGTGCTTTTTGAGGAGGATTTTGAAGGCTTGCCTCTACAGGATTCTTTTTCCTCCTCGGAAGTAATCCGTTCCGAAGTATGGACCGACGTTCCCCCAACGGGCTGGACCATTGATAACAGCCAGATGTGTAACGTAGGCGGCGTGCCGGAATTTCACGGCTGGGTCTTCCTGGATTTAACCTGGTGGCAGGATACCGCCGGCCAGGAACGCGATCAGTTTGACTCGGAGCGTACTGCGGGCGCCCCCGGTTTCGGGATTGCGGCAGTGGCGGATGGGGACGAGTGGCATGATCTGTCTGACGGCTGTGACGAACCGGCGTTTCATTCCTGGATGTCCACGCCCTCGATTAACACGTCCGGCTATACGAATCTGACGGTTTCCTTCGATTCCACCTGGCGTCAGGAAGTTACGCAGGAAGCCTCGTTGGAGGTTTCTTACGATGGCGGAGAGCCGGTGCAATTGTTTCACTGGAATTGCGAATCCGGCAGTCCCGATTTCCACGACACCAATTATCAAGAACATATCGATATCCCTTTGAATGACGCCGACAGTGTGGTTTTGACATTCGGCTACTATAATGCCGACAACGATTGGTGGTGGGCGATCGATAACGTCAAAGTTACAGGGGCGTTGAAAGCCTTTGATATTGATCCGTTGAATTTTTCCGGGAACGAAGATGATCCGATCACAGCATCATATATGATCTCGGCTCTTGCAGCACCGGACCCGAATGTGCGCGTTGTGGTAACGCCGTCGGACCTGGGAACCGGGGATCCCTGTAGCGTCAAGCTCAATGCCGCCGGCTGGGGTGAACCTGTTAGTCTGCATTTCACCGCGGCAAATTGGCAAACTCCTCAGATGGTCAATTTTACGATAAAAGATGACGAATTCTGGAACCGATGGGGAGTGTATGATGATAACACCTACACTGTCATAATCAAACATACCGCAAAAAGTTCCGATCCCGATTTTAATAACGCCTTTATGGATAATGTTATTATAACGGTCGCGGATGACGAATTCCCGGAGATGGAAACAACCGTCACCAACGACTGGACCCATGTGGTCGAAGGGGGCGCTACGGATAGCTACACCGTCGCCCTGACGGGTGGAGAGCCCAACTCCTTCCCTGTAACCGTACAAGTGGTTCCCGACAACGCGGAAGTGAAACTCAACGGCGGCGCCGCCGGAGCGACGCTCACGCTGACGTTCTCGTCAGGAGACTGGGCCACGCCGCAGACGGTTACCATAGAGGCCGACCAGGACGGTGATGTCGAGGGCGATCATACTACGGTACTAAGTCATGTAGTGTCCGGGGGATTTTACAACAACTATCCCCTGAGTGATATTACCGTATATATCTCCGATGACGATGACGGCGTCACCCTCAATACCGATTTGGTTCTGCACCTGCGATTGGATAACGATCTTGCTGATTACTCCGGTCGGGATAATAATCCCATTGTCGTGGGAAATCCGACCGATGTATCCGGCCTCATCGGCGGCAGCGCGTACTTCCTGAATGAGGACGATCATTTGGTACTGGATCAAAGCGATTTCCTCTTCGGGACCTTAACTGATTTCACCGTATCCATGTGGGTCAAGAGCAACGGGGATACCAGCGATCCTACTTATATTTCCAACAAGGATTGGAATGCCAGCGCGAATGTCGGATGGGGAATCTTCCGGAACGGCAACAGCCTCCGCTGCAACTATACTGCTAACGAGGGCACTAATACCAGTCATTATCCAGGCGTTAACGTCGAGGATGACCAGTGGCACCACGTTCTGGTTACCTATGATCGCAACGGCGATTCGGTTGCCTATATTGATGGAGCGCCGCGATCCAGCACCTCGATTGCTACCGGTAACAGTATTGATACCGGTTTACCCACCGTGATCGGCCAAGACGGAACCCAAACCTACGGCGAGGACATGGACTTTGCCTGTGATGATGTCTGTATCTGGAGGCGACTGCTAGGTCCGACGGAAATCCGACAATTGTCACTCGATATGGAGGATGTGCCCAACGGTCCCGGTATCGGACTTGATCCCAATGGAATTCCGTTCACCGTGGAAGAAGGCAGTGACAATAATTACACAGTAGTGTTGTACACCCAACCTACGCAGAATGTAACAATCACCGTGGATCCGGACCCGGATATTGTGGACCTGGGCAACGGAGTGGGAATCAATAAAGACCTGATCTTTACGCCGAGCAATTGGGATACGCCGCAACTGGTAACGGTTTCGGCTCCGGATGACAGTGTGTTTTTCGGCAACCGGACTGTAACTCTCTCCCACCATGCCGAAAGTGATGATATGACTTACGATGGCAGGATCCGTTCTCTCGATGTTGTGATCTTAGACGACGATGTACCCACTGTGACTGTAAATCCAACCGCGTTGGCGATTCCGGAAGGAGGTTCGGATACCTACACCATCGTCCTGGATGCGGATCCTGGAGCAGAAGTAAAAATCACGATCGATCCCGACGGCGCCCCCGAGTCCAAGGGAATGCAAATTGACCTGGGCGCCGGACTTAACGTACCTATCGAGTTGACCTTTACCTCAGGGGATTGGTTTACACCCCAGACGGTGACGGTCAATGTCGCTGAGGATACGATTCTGGAAGGAGATCGCAACGCTCGGCTCGTCCATACTCCGGAAAGTACCGGAAATTACGGTATGGCTGTAATCGACGACGTTATTGTAACCGTTCTGGAAAATGAGTGTGGGCACTGGGGTTACCCGCCCATGGACTTCGACCGGAATTGTCAGGTGGATCTGCTGGATTTGTCCAGATTCCTGGCGGAATGGTTAGATTGCACGCAGCCCTTTGAAAGTGGTTGTGTCAATTTATCCCCATAATCCTTGAATTTCCGATTAAAACGGGATAATATATAATGTAGTAGTGTATCAGAAGGAGGGTGCTTGTGGTGCATTTAGCAAGCACCCGGCCTTTTATATCCTGACGACGACCTGATTAAAAGAAATACCACAGCGGCAGACAACCGGTAAAACCTGATTATAGTGTTGGTAAAGGTGATTTCGCATGTGGAAATAAGCAGAGTTGAACCGGGGTATGAGATAAAATAACGGCAAGAATTATTAAGGAGCTATAAAATGACAAAAAGCGAACTCAAAGGATTTACCCTGATTGAATTGCTGATTGTCATTGCCATTATTGCCGTATTGGTTTCAATCTTGGTGCCGGCTTTACATACCGCCCGGGAACAGGCCAGGCAAACCGTATGCAAAGCCCATTTGGGAGGGCTGGGTAAAGCCTTTACGATGTATGTTGAAGATAATAAAGGAAAAATCCATAACGCGCCCAATAATGGTCTTTGGGACAATGCCTGGGAACAATCCGGTGACGTGGTGCCCTATGAACCGGATGATCCTCTCGCCTACTGGGGGGTCGCGTACCTTAAATACGCCACCAGTAAAGAGATCTTTCACTGTCCCAGCCAAAAACGCGTGGATGACTGGGTGGAATGGGGTTGGGGAGAACCTTATCAGATTTATTTCAAGTATTGTTCTCAAGGAATCAACCAATATATCGCCGAGAAGAACAGGAAAATTCAAATTTTTAAGTTTCCCGATGAGATAATAGTCGCTCAGGATCATATCGAACAGCGATTGGACGACATCAACACGGATATGTTCTGTATTGGCCCCAGCGTTAATATCAATCTCACCCAATGGCGTGATGGAGGCACGAACGGTGACTATCCCGAATCGTTAGAGGAATGTTTCCGCCATCGCGGGGATTCTGACACACTTTGGATGGATGGCCATGTAATGGAAATACCCTTTACCGATGGAAAAGATCCTTTTTACGTTCCCTGTCGATGGTACGATCCCTTAAATGATGACCATTGGCGGGTATGGTGATTGGCAGGCATGAGTACTTTGCGGATTATCGAAGACCTACTATGTAGATTCGTAAAATTATACCGAGGGAAGCGCGGAATGAATACGTTCATACAAAACAGCAAGTGGTTGCTATTGATTGGCATCCTGTTTCTAATTTTTTTAATTCCATCCTGCTCTGATTCGGATTCCGATTCAGATAACCCGCCCCCACCCCCGCCTCCGCCTCCCACGAGAGAAAGGGAAAAAACTCAGGTAAATCCAACCTTCGTATCCGTATATAATGCCGGAGATTTCATTCTCGTCGGCGCCCCTTACGCAAGATATACCAGCCCCTTTGCAAGGATCCTCGGCGGGGGATAAAAATTCGTTACAGTCCGGTCTAACTATTTCTGGGTGGTTCGACTCCTTCATATATGCCCTATCGTTTCATCATCCAGGGGGGACGAGCGTGGATTCGGCTTCCTTTCCGACGACTTACAGAGGGAGTTGAGGTACGTCAAGATACAGGAACTAAAGCATTAAATGTATATAGATTCGACTTTTATAAATTAGAACTTCGTAATTGACCAAAATATCTTGATTTTTTAAGACAAATGTAGTATCATACGGGTAAGAAGGATCAGCCTGTGGGGTAGTCATAGTTGAATGAGGATAAATGGGAAATCCCGGAGTTGAATACTGGACATGAGACTTTGGTTGCTATCGAATCAAGGAGCTTAAAATGGTAATTGCGAGTCGGTGGAGCATGGGCGTCCGGAGTTTGATACTTTGGACCCTTGGTTACGCCTTGGGAGCAACTGCAGGGATTACTCAGGCACAAACGGTGCTGTTTGAGGAGGATTTTGAGGGCTTGCCCCTACAGGATTCCTTTTCCTCCTCGGAAGTAATCCGTTCCGAAGTATGGACTAATTTTCCCCCAACTAACTGGACCATCGATAACAGCCAAATGTGTAAAGTAGGCGGCGTGCCGGAATTTCACGGCTGGGTCTTCCTGGATTTAACCTGGTGGCAGGATACCGCCGGCCAGGAACGCGATCAGTTTGACTCGGAGCGTACTGCGGGCGCCCCCGGTTTCGGGATTGCGGCAGTGGCGGATGGGGACGAGTGGCATGATCTGTCTGACGGCTGTGACGAACCGGCGTTTCATTCCTGGATGTCCACGCCCTCGATTAACACGTCCGGCTATACGAATCTGACGGTTTCCTTCGATTCCACCTGGCGTCAGGAAGTTACGCAGGAAGCCTCGTTGGAGGTTTCTTACGATGGCGGAGAGCCGGTGCAATTGTTTCACTGGAATTGCGAATCCGGCAGTCCCGATTTCCACGACACCAATTATCAAGAACATATCGATATCCCTTTGAATGACGCCGACAGTGTGGTTTTGACATTCGGCTACTATAATGCCGACAACGATTGGTGGTGGGCGATCGATAACATCGAAGTTACGGGAGTAACGTCACTGGTAACGATTGCCCCTACGGAACTCTCCGTGGACGAGGAAGGTCCTACCTCTGAATCTTATGAAATTGTATTAGAACAAGCGCCTACCCACAACGTGTTGATAACGGTGATGCCTTCCGACACCGAGATTGACCTGGGTAACGGCGCCGGTGTGGCGTTGACGTTGACGTTTACCACGGACAATTGGTATATGGCCCAGACGGTTACGGTTACGGCAGTGGATGACGACGTCTATGAAGGTAAAGATCCTCATCAGACTATAATTACCCACACCGCCCAAAGTGACGACCCACGTTATGACAACAAAACTTTTGCAGAAGTTTTAGTAACGGTAATCGATGATGAACAGATTTGCGGCGACTGGGGTTATCTGCCCACAGACCTGAACTACGACTGTTATGTGGACCTGTTTGATTTTGCCCTATTCGCCCAGCAATGGATGAAAACCCTATATAATTAGCAATGTATGTTTTGACGATCCGGTTGTAGAGGAGATACGTAATGGCCTATAATTTCAGACTGCTCATACTGACATTGCTTTTGGGGACGACCGTTCTCCCGGACCTCGCGCAGGGGCAAGTCAATGTTGAGGTTGGCCCTTATGTACAATTTTCCGGGCCGTATTCGGCGGTGGTTCGCTGGGATACCTCTACGCCGCGCGATTCTATCGTGGAATATGGTACATCACCAGGCGCTCTGACTACGCGGATTGAAGATACGACCGCAAAGACAGTCCACGAAATAATCATTAACAACATTTCTCTGAAAGATAAATATTTCTTCCGGGTGGGTTATTCCGATGGCGGTGATCAACTCACCGATGAATACTGGTTTGATAATGCCATAAATTATACTTCAGTCGATGTTTCCGGAGCGATTTGTCCTTACCCAGTGGATTCGTTAACCCCGCTTTACGAGGAGGCCGCGGATCAAATAGTAGCCCAGACCGGAATAACCAAGGGATTTTGCCTGATCTATGGTTGCGGCGAAGGCAGATTGGCGTTCGAGTTGGCCAAACGCACCGATTTGAACATCGTCGGGGTCGATACGGATCCGGTAAAGCTCCACACCGCCGCCGATAAACTATTGCAGGCGGGTGTTTATGGGGCTCGCGTTACCGTACAGCAGGTAGATTCGCTGGAGAGCCTTCCAATGACCCGGTATTTTGCCAATCTGATTGTTTCCGATCACATGATTGCCCAAGGCGTTTGTGTCGGTTCGGCAGCGGAGATGTTCCGAGTATTACGTCCCAGCGGCGGGATTGCATATCTGGGTCAGCCGCTCGGTTGTCCAAATGTTTTGACACAAAACGAACTGGAGAGTTGGCTTGATACCGGATCGATTAGTTATTCAACTACTTCCGATAGTAACGGTCTCTGGTCTCGAGTGGATCGCGGCGGTCTGACAGGCGCTGGCTGGTGGACTCACCAGTACGGCGGTGCGCACAACAACGGCAACGCGAACGACACTCTCGAAGGGGCTACCCGTACGTCCGACATGAAGCTGCAGTGGATCGGTTGGCCCGGCGCCGATGCCAAAATCGACCGTCAGGGACGAGCCCAGGGGCCGGTAGCCCGAAACGGACGACTTATCTTCCGAGGTTTTAACCGACTCATCGGTATGGATTCCTATAACGGTTGCATATATTGGTCGCTGGAAATTCCTCAATTAATGCGGTTGAATATCCCCCGGGATTCCGGTTGGCTTTGTATTGATGATGACTATGTTTATGTTGCTGTGAAGGATGCTTGTTGGGTACTTGATGCAAATACCGGGATCCGTACTCTAACTCACAAACTCAACGATCCCGGTTATGATTGGGGGTGTGTTTTCCGCTATGGCGACAAGCTCTACGGCAGCGCAGTCATAGAAAATTCATTCTATACAGTCTGGTGGGGCGTAACAGGCTGGTATGATCCTACTTCCGGAGACGGAACGTATCAGATTTGCAGCAAATATCTTTTTGCCAATAATACAGCAGGTTCGCGTGTGTGGACCTATGATAGTGTCGATGCCGACAAAGGTGTGATCATCAATTCAACTATCTGCCTGGGCGGCGGGCGTATTTATTTTGTGGAATGTCGTGATGCCGCTGTAGAAAGTTACGGTTCAGGTCGGATGAGCCTGTCTCAATTGTGGAACAATTTACATCTGGTAGCCTTGGATGCGGATACCGGTAGCAAATTGTGGGAGAAGGATCTGAAATCCGGCGACGGCGGCGATCCGGTCGTTGCCAGCGGAACGGTGGTCTTTTACTTGTCCTACGCCAACGAATTTCTGTTTCTCGGCTCCTCGGATACCAGTTATCATTTATATACCTACAAAGTCAATGATAGTGCATGTACATACCACTGGAAGCAGGAATTCAACTGGGCTGGCAACAATCATGGAAATCACATGGACAGGCCCGTTGTGATAGGCACTAATGTGTATCTAAACAAATACGGCTATAATATCAATACCGGCGCGCAGGTTACCAGCGGTGCCCCCAGTGGATCTTGTGGAATTGTCGCCGGTACAGCAGACGGTTTGTTGTATCGGAGTGGAAATATCGCCATTTGGAACGCCACTTCCGGTTCGAGTAGCAGTTGGAACAATATTCGCCCGAATTGCTGGCTCAACGTTATCGGTAGCGGCGGTATGGTTCTCGCACCCGAAGGCGGTGGCGGCTGTGATTGTTATGGATGGTTTCATACTTCTGTAGCGTTTGCTAAGTCAGATAATTAATTTTTATACGCCATAGCCTTGATAAGGAGTTGGATCGTAATGAAATTTCAGATCGCTATATGGGCAAGAATAGCCACTCAAGTGGGGATTGCCTATGTATTTATCATTGGCTTAATTTGCTTGCTGGTCATGTCGCCCCTCCGGGCGGAAGATTGGCCAACCTATATGCACGACAACGCCCGCAGCGGACTAACAAGTGAGTCTCTGAACTTATTGGATCTCGACAATTTGGCTTGGGTATATATGTCCCCGGCGCCGCCCCAGCGGGCCTGGAGTAACGGTCCGTCTTGGGACGCCTGGGCCCGAGTAGGGGCAGTGCCGATGCGAGATTTTGATGCTGCCATCTTTGTTACCGTAGCTAATGATAAAGTTTATTTGGGTTCTTCCGTTACCAATTCAGTCCACTGCCTGGACGTGTTCACGGGACAGCAAAAATGGTTCTATCGTACGAATGGACCCGTACGCTTACCTCCCAGCTATTATAACGGCAAACTCTATTTTGGCAGCGACGACGGCAACGCGTATTGTATCAATGCTGCGGATGGGTCTCTGGTCTGGAAGTACAATCCTTCCGGGGACACACGCCAGATATGTAATAACGGTAAGCTAATCACCATGTGGCCCGTTCGGACCGGCATGGCCGTTTTGGACGGCAAAGTATATTTTGCCGCTTCCTTGGTCCCTTGGCAAAATTCGTATCTATGCAGTCTTGATGCCACTTCCGGTTCTGACAGCGGCAGCGGACTCTACCACGTCTCTGGCGGCAAAACACCTACCGGAGCGATACTGGTTTCCAATAGTAATATCTATCTACCCCAGGGACGGTTCTATCCCCAAATCTTCTCCCGGAATACGGGATCATCCCTCGGTTCGGTAAGCGGTTCCACAGGCGTGTATGCCCTGTTAACCTCGGATGGATCTTCCACTGGATTTGTGTACGGCCCGGGACAAGCTGGAGATGCTCATGGTTATTACCTGTCGGCCCACTCGGATAAACTGGCTAGTCATCCCAATGGCAAATACATGGTCGTTTCCGGAGGATATTCTTATGTGGTTACCGAAACTTTTGCCATTGAATCGACAAAAGGGTATCGGAAAAATATCGTAACCACACTGAAAGCTATCGATCGTGATACTGCCGGCACGACTTGGAGTGTCCCATGCGAGCAATCATATTATTGCCTGATTTGTGCCGGGGATATTCTGTTCGCCGGCGGAACGGGTATGGTGTACGCTCACAGCACTATCGACGGAAGCGTACTCTGGAGTCATCCCGTGATCGGTCATGCCCGAGGCCTGGCTGCCGCCGACGGTCAACTCTACGTCAGTACCGATATGGGTTATGTGTACGCCTTTGGCACTAGCTATTTACCGGAAGATTTTAACAGAGACGGGATCGTCGATCTGGTGGATTTGATGATATTCATCAATACGTTTCTGGATTGTACGGATCCTACAAATCCATCTAACTGTTTTGATGTGTCTGGTACTCCGTAGAAAAGTGGGTATGTAAGTTGCGGTTTTCTGGAAGGAATTTAGTGCGGATTCAGATAACATTTGCACAGGAAGTCCACATTCCTTAAAAGGGAAATTTTTTATTGAAAAACTCATTTTATAATGTGTAGCTTTTGTGATATTCCTAACTAAGATTCGATCTGCGTTAGGTCATATTGATTTAAGATATTGACATATAAAGATTTACGGTAAATTCTTTCTCATTTGGTTTCACAGATTTGTACTGTTAATTACATACATATTCATAAATCTGTTGAATACACAACATCAATAGTGTGTAGTGCAACAGCATGTCTTATGATTTTTTGATGATAGATTTGTTATCGGTCGTTTTTTCTTGACATCGTTGGTATGATTGTGGTATAAAAAATTTATGAAGGATTATGAGGAAAATGGTATGCTGGGTGTGATTCTCCAGTTTACCACGTCAGGTAATGATCTTCGCTTTGATAGAACACAGTGAACCGATTTCGATAAGATGGAATATGATTGTGTTAAATATGTATAGTATGTGCATATATTCCGGAGATTGGGTAAATCGCCTCGGTCCAGGTTTGAGGATTACTGCACTAAGCTAACCTTTTGCAAGCGGTTTGCGAAGGAGAGAATATGGTTACCAAACATAGATGAGGAGGATATTATGAGAAAAATTGTGTTGTTTTGTTTTGTCATTGGTTTAGCAACTCTGGCTCAGGCGCAACCTACAGCGGGCCTCAAGGGCTTATGGGAATTTAACGATTCCGGCGATCTTACCAAGGCCACTGTAGGGAATGATCTGGTGCTGACAGGTAACAGTGGTCCAGGATCCCATACCGCGATTGGCGGTATTAGCGGAGGTGACGGCGCGGTGGCTATCGATGTTGGCAGCTACTATGAGTGTTATCATGGTATTCCGGCCAACGGCGGTAGTAGTGGCTGGGTGAATGAATTCACCCTCTTGTTTGATGTTCAATATCCGGAAGAAAGTGCCGGCGAATGGCGTGCCTTCTACAATTCCAACTGGGCGAATACTAATGATGCTGAATACTTCATCCACCCCTCGGATGAAAGTTGGGGCGTGGGTGATCTGGGTTATACCGATAATTCCACGGTAGGGGAATTTTACAGTTCTCCCTCTACTTGGTATCGAGTGGTGCTTACGGTGAACCTGGAAACTGATACCTCCCTGGCCTTCCACGATTTGTACATTAATGGACAGCTCACGGGCAAGCATTACACGGATAGCTTGGGACTTGATGGCCGCTTCTCATTGTATCCCAGTACGCACGAACATCCTATCGTGGCCTTGTGTGGGGATAACGATGGCGAAGACGCCCTCATGTACTATTCCAATATCGCCATCTGGGACCGACCCTTGACGGGACAGGAGATTGCCAGCCTCGGTGAACCCGGCGATCCGATTCCCGAGCCGGTTACGATCGTCCTGATGGGATTAGGTTCTCTGGTAGTAGTGCGCCGTCGTCGTAGGTAAGTTAAGTAAGATTATTTGCATTTTTTACTTTTGTAACCAAAAGGTAACTCTTTGAGGGACTTTCTTTAGAGAGAAGGGAGTGTCTATACTTACTCTTCTGACACAAATTTCTTGAATGAGCTATGGTGATATAAAGCAGTAGATTTTCCCCTTGTCAGTGCATACGAATAGGCGACCTTCAGCTACTGCCAAGCCGCAGGCTTTCCCGTCAACCGGGGTTTGCCACAGTAAGGTACCGTCATTAGTTTGGAAAGCAGCCACAGCTCCATCGCCACCGGCGAATAAAGTTTTGCCGGCAAGTATCATCTCACAAGGATAGGACGAAGGCTTTTCCCATAGGAAGCACTGTACCGCCAATCGATTTAGTTGAGCCACCTCCTTCTTGATCCGTTCTAAGCTGGCTTTCAGTCCTTGAACATCGTTTCCGTTAGCGCTTTTACCGAGTTTTTTCAGACGTTCTTGTATCTGGTTTTGCTGACGAATCAACTCGTTTTTTTGTCTTTGGAGTTCGAGGTACCGAATTCGGTCGAAGGCGGACAATTTTTCTTCGCTGAGGAGATAGGCAATATTCCGGGTAACCACCATTCGTCGGGCGCCGGCGAAGCTGACAATCGATTCTCGGGAACCGCCTTCGCTTGCATGTAACCAGCCGGCTTTATTGCCTGGGCCATGAATCAGATTTTCCTCTTTTGTCAAAATAGCGAAAGTCCCTCCTCCCCCGCCTTTTTGGATGCCAATTTTTTCTCCGTTTTTGCGTTTGAAAAGTATAGGGGCACTTCGACCCTGAGGTGAAAATAGATGGTTCGTGGAAGCAAGGAGAGCTCCCTGAAGGGTAATATCCGTAAAAGTGACTTTGTACAGACCTGCTCCTGAATCAGCACCTGAGGAGGCATCGAGCGCACAGAGGTACGTATTTTGCCATGGTAATAGGGAAGCGGCAAAGTAGGCCTTGTCCTCCATGATTAGAACGCCGGTGCGCACGGGCCACAGCGAAATCAGTTTGCCGTTACTGGGTACCAGTTGTCTTTCACCCGCAGCTTTATACTTCCAGTTTAACGCCCTGTCCTTCACCCGAACGCAATAAGCGTAACCATCGTCGGAACCGAAGTATAACCTGTTCTGGTACACACAGGGCGGTAGGCGCACCGGACCATCGGCAGGAAACGACCATTTCTCCATCCCGGTGGCGGCATCCAAGCAGATTATACAATCCTCTACGGAGGAACCGAAATAGACGTGAGACTTCACTGCGGTGACATGGAAGACACTGTCAAAATCACGCATGGATTTCAGACCTCGAATGCCGGCATAGGCGTCCCATTTGGCGGGGCTGGACCAGGCCGTCTGGGGCGGAGCAGGGGAGGTATAGCACCAAATTGGTTTAAGAGGGAGTTGTAATTCTTCCGTAGTAACTCCGCTGCGATGGTTATCATGACGATAGGTAGGCCAATCCTCCGCTAAAATTGTCACGTTAGTAAATATAAATAAAATAAAGTGAGCGCAGCAGTGTAATGTAATACTGCGATATATTGTAACCGTTTTCGAGAATAGCCCCGGTTTCATGTTTTCTCCTGAAACGTCATTGGCCCAAAGCTACAGTCGCCTTGGGGATGAATCCTAACGAGGTTTCCAGCCAGTTTCCGCAACTACAGCCGCCTCCGCCTTCAGGTGCTAGAATCATACCATCACTGGCAATGACACTGAGCCAGCAACTCGGTCGAAGTTTGCTCCAGGCAGTCACTTTGCCGGTGTTGATATCCCACATGGCAATTTGGCGACCGAGGCCTCGATAGATCAAAGCGTTACTGGTGCTGGCGCGGGTAGCACATCCTTCGCGTCCCCCCATTTTTTCCATAATCCGATAGCCGGTTTGAATGTTATATCCGTATGGTTCAAGATAAATATTTCCCGCAGCATAGGCCGGATGTTGATTATGTCCGCTGTGATTGTCACTGGTCCAGGCATGCTCTGCCTGCCATTTGAGATTGCCGCTGCCTGCATCGTAAGCATAGAGGTAGTATTTCCCCGCTGAGGACGACGCAATGACAAACGTGTTCTCCGCATATATGCCGAAAAACACTACAATCCCGTCGGCAGTATCGATTGGTTTTTCCCAAATCTTCTTACCGGTCTCGGGATTCAAAGCTACGAGAAACTGATTCTGCCAGAGTTCCGGTGAGCCGATTCGACCGATTTTCAAGTGTTTTACCCGGGAATTTCGACATTCGACAAAATAAATACGGTCGCCGCCAATGGTGATAGTGGTATTGAGGATCATCCCATCGGCATAGGTCCATATGTTGTCACCGGTGTCTTTATGGCAGGAGAAAAGAGTATCGCTACAGACTTTTTCCGTACCGGAACCGGACTTGGCATCGTACCAAGCCTCTTTCCCCCAAAAAGCGGTGTAGATCGCCCCTTTACGGACGCTGCTGCCGTAGAGTTTATTCCCAACACAGGCAACGTATCCCCAATCATACTTTTGGTCGTTCGGCGGTTCGCTGAAATGATAAGATAAGACCATTTGCCCGGTGTAGGCATCCAGCCGCCAACATCGATCCCGAACCGCCACAAACACCGAGTTCTCGTCAGCACACCAGTTGGAAGCATCGTGTGGGATATTGACCCGTCGCAGTTCAGGAATTTCAAGTGACCAAAGTATGGCGCCGTTGTAGGTATCCAAGGCAATGAGACGATTCATTCCCTGATGAAACAATCGGCCGTTGACCGAGAGCGGAGCGGGCATCCGTGGATTGCGGTCGATACCGAAATCGGCGCCAGGTTGACCAAACCATTGTACTAGCATCTCATTCGTCGCGGTAGTTCCCTGGAGTGTTTCGCCACCGTTGGCGGAGTTATCCGCACTGGCATACTGATGAGACCAGCGACCGGTTCCCGGTAGCGGTGGTCGGACCATGATAGCCCACTCACCCTGCTTCGTGCTTTCCCAATGGTAATCCAGTTTTGCCTTCTTAAGCCAGCGGTCCAGTTCGGTTCGGCTCAGTTTCTTAACGCGGCCGACGGATTGACCCAGGTAAGCGACGCCTCCGTTAGGACGTAACAAACGATACAACTCTGCGGCGGATCCGCTACAGGTTCCTTCGGAAATCATTTGATCGGAAATTATAAGGTTGGCAAAAAAATTAGTGAATGGTAAATGTTCCAGATTAGGAACAAAACGCACTGTTACACGCGACCCGTATATATGGGCTTTTCTCAGAAGTTTGATGGCTTCGATACATTCTTCATTACGGTTTACCACACAGGTGATAAAAAGATCGCTGCGTTTGGCCATTTCATAGGCGAGTTGACCTTGATTGCAGCCTAGAATCAGGCAATACCCTTTGGTTACGCCGGTTTGCTTAAGGATGTGCTCGGCGGCACGAGTATATCGCTTTGATTTTTCATCGTCTGGATAAGGACAAAATGTGTCGTTGACAGGCGGTACCGTGTAATTGAAACGGGTTTCCAGGGTGTGTATTTTTCCTGAGCATCCATCGCCATCGGAGAGTTGATAATAATAAAGCGCAGCAGGTTCAAGAACTTGAATATGAATTTCATGTTTCTTTTGGGAGAGGGGATCTGTGAGACGATTTTTTACCGTTTTGTCCAAGCCGTAGAAAAGGATAGAAGGAACAGCATGTTTGGTTTCCCAAAAAATTGACACGGAATCAGGTGCAGTGAACTGCGCATAAGGACCTAGGGAGGGTCGAAAAAGGGTGGGAAATAAATTATTCTTCGCCTTATACTGGGTGAGAATTTGCTCTGCACTCAAAGCATAATTGTATAATCGCACTTCGTTAAGAGCACCGTTCAAACGATAATATTCGTCATCATCATGGTAAGCGCCAATTTCCAAAAAGGCTTTCGGGGGATAATCAATGTCTCCGGACGGGGTAGTTGAAAAGTTTTCCAGTTTCCCGTTCACATAGATCTGGAGAGCAGTACCGTTATAGGTGCCTACCACGTGATACCACTGCTCCGTTTCGAACGAAGTGGTGCCTGCCAGGTAACTAAGTTTACCGGCGGTCGAGACCGCAAAGGTGAAATGGGTGTCGTTATATCCGAGAATCCAGCCTTTTTCGAAACTGCCGTTATCCTGTATATATCCGAGAATCCCCCCCCATCGAGTTCCGGTTTTAAGGGAAACCCAAGCCTCGACGGTTATCTGGTGTTGGGGCAAATCGGTCGCCGATACGTTCGGAACAGTGATGGTAGTCGATGCGCCATCAAGCATTAAGGCCTCTATAGGTGTTTGCATAAATTGGATCGTTCCATCGATTAGCGCATGGTGACTGCCGGCCTGGTTTATTACCGTTTGGTTACGTATATTTTTCTTCGTAAATGACCAGTTCCCTATCAATCCTGTATCGGCTTGAGAAAACAACGTTGTCATCAAAACAATCGTCATGGGAGCAATAAACAATTCTGTTTTTTTAGGGATCATTTTAGATATTATCCTTATTGGATTGAGCTACTCAATCTAATTGATATTCCTAACAACAAACCTATGGCTACATTACCAAATTTTCCCATTCCATAACCATATCAAAAACTTACCCGGATTGCAACGAATTGATGTTGGCTACCGGTATGAACTAAGAACCTTGTCCAAGTTGAGCAATTGATCCAGGCTGGTAATAATCGGGACCGGTTCTTTCCCTATGGGCCAGGAGCGGCGTACAAGTTTGTGTTGGATCCAAATGGGTTGGATGTCCGCATTTTTTGCTCCACAGATATCGTTATGCCAATCATCCCCTATGTAAACTGCCTCGGAAGGAGCAACTCCTATCTCCGTCAGACATATTCGGAAAGGAGTGGGATCCGGTTTGCACGGCACGTCAGAGTCGCCTGCAATTACAACGCCAGCGAAAAACTTCTCCAGTTGAGGGAATAGACTGGAGCGATGTTCATCAGTATTCTTCTGTCCTTGAGTATTCGTAACCAGAGCTAATTTATATTCTTGTGCCAACTGTTCAAGTGTGACATAGGTTTCGGGGAATACGGTAGTTTGGGATTTGATTTTTTCCCAATACTCAACTTCCCATTTTTCCAACATCTGTGGATCAGCCTCTCGGCAAAAGTACCAAAAAACTTCCTGCCAGATGGCGATTCGAGACAGTTTCCCCTGCGCATGAAATTCCGTTCTGATCTTGCGATAGTTTGTCAGAAAATCTTGCCGAGACGTAAGACCAAGATGAGTATAAATTTTGTCCTGGATTTCCTTTTCCGCCGCACGAAATCCGTCGGCGGAATCCACCAGGGTCTGACCAAAATCAAAAAGTATCGCTTTAATCATGTCCCCACTTCTTTAAATAATCGCCAAACAATTCTTCATCAGTGGGAACGTGTTCGGGAATGGGTTCAGAGAGCCAGGTGTAGTTGAGGAAGTGCCTCCAATTGATATTATCACTGGTCATGTTGCCGGCCCAGGTACCGCCTCCTAAGGAATCCGTGGTTGGTTGTCCATTAAACCAACTGCCACTATTAGCCATGGCATGAGGCATGTTGCAATTGACCCGACCCACGTTGGCCTTGAGGGCCAATTCGACCTTACGATCGTCTTTTAAGCTGTGAATAGAGACAGAATGTCCCTCGCCGGAGAACTTCAGCATTTTCGCCGTCCGTCCGATCATTTCGCCAAAGTCAGTCCATTTCCATACCGTCAATACCAGAGATATTTTTTCACCTGAGAACCTGTCTTCAGGACCGGCTTTTTCACCTAGTACCATGAGGAATCGTGTGTCTTCGGGAATCATGATCTCAGCCTGTTGGGCAATATACTTTACCGGTTTCGCTACGATATCCCGATTGAGATTTTTATCGTCAGGCCACATGTATTTTCTCAACTTTTCCCGTTCTTCCGTATTGCACAGGTATCCCCCTTCGGTTTGCAAGGCATTGATCATCTCGTCATATACGCTCGCCTCAATAGCAACAGCGTTTTCGGAAGAACAGGATGCCGAGTTGTTAGCGGTCTTGGATTTGACAATCTTGGCAGCCGTGGTTTTTAGATTAACCGTCTCATCCACTATCGAAACAACGTTGCCGGCGCCCACGGTATGGGCCGGTTTCCCTGCGGCATACACTACCTTCACCAAGGCGGCGCCTCCGGTGGCAATCGCAAAATCACATCCTTGCATAAGTTCCACAGTCTTTTCCCGACGGGTTTCTTGGATACACTGCAGCAGATCTTCGGGGGCGCCAACTTTCCTGAGAGCCTTTCTGCCATGTTCAACGGTAAGATAAGAACTGCCCTGGGTTCGAGGATGAGGCGAGACAATCATTGCGTTTCGGGTCTTTAAGGCACTCAGTCCCAAACAACATACCGTCGATTCGGGATTCGTACAGGGCACTACATTAGCGATAACTCCCATGGGTTTGGCAAATATTCTCAGGCCCTTTTCTTTATCTTCGCGAACTAAACCGCAGGTTTTAATTCCAATCAAATCCCGCATAGTGCCTCGAGTTTTATTCGCAATCTTATGAACTTTATCTTCATAAACGCCAATACCGTCAGATTCGTCAACAGCCAGTCGGGCCAGGGACTGGGCGGTTTCCTCTTTTTGCCATTCCCAACCGGCGGCGGCGACCATTTCGTCGATTTTCTCCTGGGGCCAGTATTCGACTATTTTAAAAGCCTTTCTCGCTCGTTGATACATTTGCTTAATATCGTCTGCCATGATATCAACCCATCTCCTTATGCCTTATAACAATATATTGAGTAAAATTGTTTCTTGATACAATCTACCTACCTACACTCTTGATACCGGTTTTTTCGCTGGGATCCTCAATTTCTTCCATGATACTGAATCCACTACCGTGAATTTTCATCCTTTCCTCGAAGGCCTTTTTCCATTCTTCCGGCGTATGGGTCTGAGCCGAATGGACATGTTGATCCCTATCGTGTAAGGGAGGAACGGGTCTGTCAGCAGGACCATCGTAATCCTCTTGCGGCGTTAAGCACTCTCCCAGCTTAGTATATCCTTCTCTTTCAACCTCTTCATTATAGTGGGCCCCGGCGCCGAAGGAACGAGTAACCGCCAGGATGGCCCAGGTCGCCTCCGGTGAAAAACCCAAATCCATCATAGTAGCTCCGATAGCGCCCAACATGTCCAGATCCATGGGTTTGTTACTTATGTTTTGCACTGCCTTTACAAGTTCTTTGACAAAGGCAATGTATTGACCCGCGACTCCCAACGCTTCCGCCCGGTCAATTATACATTTAGCCGCAGGATCTTTGAGCATTAAATCAGAAACTCCCAAAGCTTCGTTACTAATATGTTCCTTTGCCAAAAGTTCGGCCATTTTAGCCGTAGAGGTTCCCTGCTCCTCAGCCATTTTCAGGTACTTGTCCAGTAAGTTGCCAAAGGCGGAATAGGCCCCATAGGCGTGACCGAAGGATAAAATAGAAGCTCCGCAGGCCTGGGTTAAAAACGTCTTTGAC
>CAZNQT010000026.1:0-19287 GCA_964574885.1 uncultured Pirellulales bacterium | reverse complement strand
TCGTTCGCTTTTAACATGGCTTCGAAGTCTTTGGCCTGTTCCCACTCCTGCACAAAAGTGATCGGGACAAGATCCTGTAGATCCGCCCTGGATTCATCGTTCTTTTTGTAGAATTTAGCCATTTTGCCTCTCCGTAATAACAGTCCCATAATTGGCGTTCTCGTCGAACGAAGGACCATTCTTTGTGATGATTTCGTCAAAATACGCTGCCCGGATTATGAGAAAATTCCGGTTGAGGGGTAAAAAAGTATCTTGTCGGGCGGATTATCGTTTGGTATTATTTATACGAATACAAACGCAGAGGGTTTATCAGCAGAATGTGAGCATAATTCAAACCATCCGATCATACAGGAGGACTGTTATGAAGACCCATACATTTACTACAGGATGTCCGGGGTGCGGGATAAGTCGTCGTCGCTTTCTGGCGGCGAGCTGTGCCGCGTGCGCGGGGGCGGCGGAGTTATTCATCAAACCCGGTTCCGTTCAAGCGGCGGAGGATAAAAACAAGATGCGGATTCGGATTGTCTATTCCCTGCATGGACCGCAGCAAACGGGTCCGGACTGGCCTAATAAGGGATTCGATTTTCGTCCGGTCATGGAGAAGATTACCCATACGCTAACGACTCGTTGTAAAGAATTTGAGTTCGTAACGTCGATGGCGAATGGAGCGGACCAGGCCAAGAAGATTCTCGACGCGGATACGTCGGAAACCATCGACGGATACCTGGTCTATCAGATGAATTGCTGGAACCGGGTGGTGCAGACGATGGCGACGTCGGGCAAGCCAGTTTTGTATGCGGACTTTCAATACGCCGGCAGCGGGGGATTCCTGGTGTACATGGCCGGCTTTTTACGCGCCCAGTCGCCGAACGTGGGATTTGTGGCATCGTCGCGAATGGAGGATCTGATCGAAGCGGTGAAGTGTTTCAGGATCGTCAAACAAGGCGGCTCCCCCGCTGATTTCGTGGCGGCGACGGCCAAGGTGCGAATCGCGCGAACGCCAAAAGCCGGGGCTCTAACATGCAAGCCCGACAATCTGAAAACCGTACCGATTCAGGATTGTATAGCCCAAATGAAGGGATCGAAGATCCTGGCAGTCCGGAATCAGAACTCGGGACCGGCGCAGCCGATTATGGGGATACCGATGGAGAATGTTTCGTTTGCGGAGGTGAACGAGGCGTGGAAGATGGCCGACAAAGATCAATCCCGCGCCGTAGCGGATCGCTGGCAAACCAATGCGGAGGAGGTGATCGAGGTATCGCGAGCGACGCTGGAGACGTCGGCGGCCATGTATCTAGGGATGAAGGAGATATTGAAAAAACACGATGCCAATGCGATTGCGATCAACTGTCTGGGCGGATTTTACGGCGGTCATATCCATGCGTATCCGTGCCTGGGCTTTCACGAACTGAATAACGAAGGATTAGTGGGCGCGTGCGAGTGCGACACACAGTCCACGGCGACGATGGTCATGATCAATAAGTTGACGGAGGGTCGGCCGGGGTATATTTCCGACCCTGTCATTGACACGGCGAAGCGGCAAATCATCTACGCCCACTGCGTAGCACACAACAAAGCCTTCGGGCTGGCGGGGCTGACGAATCCGTTTAAGATCATGACGCATTCGGAGGATCGCCAGGGCGCCTCGGTGCGGTCGATTTTGCCGCTGGGCTATATGACCACCAGCATGAAAATCAATCCACAGCGGAAAGAGATCATCTTCCATCAGGGTAAATCGGTTGCGAACGATCCGGACGATCGGGCGTGTCGAACGAAACTCGGCGTGGAACCGGTAGGCGACATCGAGAAGCTCTTTACGATGTGGGATCAGTGGGGTTGGCACCGGGTGACGTGCTATGGCGATCTGAAAGAACCGGTCTTTGCCCTGGCCGATGCCATCGGCTGGAAAATGGTTGAGGAAGCGTAATCGCGGATAGAAACAGAAAAAGAGCCTACGGGGATCCGTTCCAAGCAGGCTCTTTAATATTAGGGTATCGGTCTTTATTTACTGGGGTACGCCAGTGCCCTTGACGGAAAGCGACCCCTTGGTTTCCATGGGCCCCATGGTGGTCTCTAGTTGAACGGTAAATTGTATTTTCAGGGAAAATAACATCGAAACCCCCGGACTGACTTTTGCAGTAATTTTGGTTTTATCCGAGAGGATGTCCACGGTAGCGTCGGTAACGAATTGCGGATCGGCCTGAGCCAAAATTGTAAACGCCAGGAATGTTTCCACCTGATTCTCAACCAGTCCGAAATCTAATTTCCCTTTCGAGTCGATCGTGAAGGCGCCGGTAAATAATTCCCCTTCATCGCCTTCGGCTTTATATTCTCCCGCGAGTACTCCTTCGTCATCATTGGGTCCCAGAAACAAATTCATCGTGCCTTCATCTGCTATTTTCGCCAACGCTTTTATTACCACTTTCACCGTGGTATCGAGCAACCAGGAGGAACCGGGGATAGGAATTTCTATTTCCCCTCGATGTTTCATAACGATAGTAACTTTGGTTTCGACAGGTTCCCCGTCGAGAGTGCCTGCGAAGGACGCTTTGATATTGGCCGTCCACATCACTCCTATGCCGGTTTTGGCGGCTTTCGGTTTGACCGATATTTTCACCGTCCCCAGATCGACACTTGTGATCACGGCTTGTATTTGTTCCTGGGTCGCCAACGCGACGAGGAGGTCTTCTATATATTGCTCCAATTCATCGCTTTCCGGGGTAAGCACATAGGTATTTTTGACCAAGGCTACGGTCCCGGTAAAGGAAAGCCCATAGCCATCTGTGAACTTGAATTCGTTTTCAGCCAGACTTTCCGTTTCGTTCGGGCCGATGAGTAAATGTACGTCATCTTCAACCTTGGCTTTTCCCACTTTGGCGACATTCACCCCCATTTTGCCGCTCAGGGTCCAGTCGGTCCCCGAGAGGGAAATCACCGGTTTCGCCGCTTCGGCTACACCCGCGGTGAGCCCAAATCCCAACGCCAGTGCCAGAATTAAAACCGTTCGTTTTTTCATGGCTAATTCTCCTTTTTCCTAAAAACATTCCTTAAGGCAACCTATTCCCAATATTCCCATTCTTTTTAACCCGGAGAGAATTTTATATACATATGCTTCCAGAATATATACTACGGGAATATCTAAGAAAATCATCATTATTTTCAGTTTTGATTTATCAGACATACCCCGCCCATACGGAGCAGAATACGAAGGGTTGTATCTTTTTATTACAACAAGAGATACGTCAATTTCTGCCATCGAATTTCACCTTTGAATCGGCCTACTTACACTAATTATCAAACGAGTTTATTACGTTATCGGATGTTTACTAACAGAAATCCTCTGAAATTGAAAACGTGAGGGCGGTTTCGATGAACATAACCATCAGGAAAATCACTTTGAGTATTTTTTACATGACGAAAATTTCCTACCTTATATTATACGCATATGAGTAACGAGCCTGGATGTGGAAGTCAGTTCGTATATTGGCTAAACATATTCGCATTTTGGCGTTTTTATTGGGGGGAAAATCAGGTATAATTTCGGGAAATTCAATACAGTGGACAGAATGACATGGATTTGGGTAAATCTTTGTATAACAATTATTTATAATAAAACCTAGCGGGAGTTTGATAATGGCATATTCGATTGGGTTGGATTATGGGACGAACTCGGTACGCTGTTTAATCGTGGATACTGCCAACGGAGAGGAAGTAGCTACCGCGATCTATGAATACGAGACGGGGGAACAGGGGATCATCCTGGACGAGTCGGATCATAACTTGGCACGACAGAATCCGGCGGATTACCTGAAAGGTTTGGAGGTCACGGTACAACAGAGCCTGGCCCAGGCGCAGCAGAACGATAGTGATTTTTCGGCAGAGCAGATAATTGGGGTCGGTGTGGATACGACGGGATCGACGCCGCTACCGGTGGATAAGGAAGGTCAGCCGCTTTGCTTTCAGAAGGAGTTTAAGGATAAACCCAGCGCCCATGCTTGGCTGTGGAAAGATCATACCGGTTTCGCCGAGGCTGCCGAGATTACCGAGTTAGCCCAAAAGGAGCATCCGGAATACTTGGCCAAGTGCGGGGGGACCTATTCTTCCGAATGGTTTTTCAGTAAGATTCTGCACTGCCTGCGGACCGATCCGAAAGTTTTTAACGCTGCGTTTACCTGGGTAGAACACAGCGATTGGCTGCCGGCGGTGCTGACGGGGACGGAAGCGCCGGATGCACTTAAGCGGGACCGCTGTGCCGCCGGTCATAAAGCGATGTTCAATGACAACTGGGGTGGGTATCCGGCGACGAATTTTCTTGGCCAGCTCGACAGCAAGTTAGGCAAACTACGCGATACGTTGAGCGATCAGACGCAGGCGATCGATCAGGCAGCCGGTAATTTGACCGAGGAATGGGCCCAGAAACTGGGCCTGCCAGCGGGGATTCCGGTGGCCATGGGTGCTTTTGACGCGCACCTGGGCGCCGTGGGATCGGGTATCAAGGAGGGAGTTCTGGTTAAGATCATCGGCACGAGCACGTGTGATATGGTGGTGGCGCCTCCGCATACCAAACTGCCGGATATACCGGGAATCTGCGGGATTGTGGACGGCTCGATCGTACCAGGATTCTTCGGTCTGGAAGCGGGTCAGTCGGCGGTGGGAGATATCTTCAACTGGTTCGTCAACTACATTCAGCCCGGCGGAAAAGATACGGGTTCTCACGAAGCGTTAACCCACAAGGCGGCATCGCTCAACCCCGGTCAATCAGGATTACTAGCTCTCGATTGGAACAACGGCAATCGAACTATTCTCGTGGACCAGAGATTAACCGGCCTGTTATTGGGACAGACATTACATACCCGTCCGGAAGAAATGTATCGTGCTTTGATCGAAGCGACGGCCTTCGGCGCCCTGACAATTATTAACCGGTTCGAAGAATACGGCGTGAAAATCAAGGAAGTCATCAACTGCGGCGGCATCGCGGAAAAAAATCCTCTGCTAATGCAGATCTATGCGGATGTTTTAGGTCGGGAGATGAAAATATCCCGCTCGGCGCAGACGTGCGCCCTGGGCGCGGCGATCGCCGGAGCGGTCGTGGCGGGTAAAGCTGCCGGCGGTTACGATAGCGTGCCGGAAGCCCAGGAGGCCATGTGCGGTACGAAAGACACTCTCTATGCGCCGGTTCCGGAACATCAGAAAGTGTATCAACAAATTTATACCTTGTATAAAAACCTGCATGACTCGTTCGGGCTGGCCGAGCATTCCGCCTGCCTGGGACACGTAATGAAGGAATTACTGGAGATTAAAACCCGAGCGAATGCGTGAGACCTTGTGTATCAAGAATTGAAACAAGCAGTATGCGAGGCGAATCGGGAACTGAAACACCAGAAACTGGTGATTTACAGTTGGGGGAACGTCAGCGGGATCGATCGTGAGGCGGGTATTGTAGTGATAAAGCCGAGCGGCGTGCCGTACGATGATTTGACGCCGGACAATATGGTCTCGGTGAAACTTGACGGTACGATCGTGGAGGGGGATTTTAATCCATCCTCGGATACGCCGACGCATCTGGAATTGTATCGGGCGTTTGAGAACGTGGGGGGCATCTGTCACACGCATTCCCGCCACGCAACTATGTGGGCGCAGGCGTGTCGGCCGATTCCCTGTTTCGGGACGACGCACGCGGATTATTATTACGGCGAAGTGCCGGTGACGGATTCCCTGGTACAAAGCGAAATTGCCAACGATTATGAGATCAACACAGGCAAAGTGATTGTCAGACGGTTTACCAAACTGGATCCGCAGCAGATGCCGGCGGTACTGGTGGCCAATCACGGTCCGTTTACCTGGGGGGCAAGTCCGGCCCAGGCGGTGGAGTCGGCGGTGACGCTGGAAGAGGTGGCCGTGATGGCTATGGGAACCTTGACCATAAGCCCCTATCAGTCCGCCATCAGTCAAAATTTACTGGATAAACATTATTTACGTAAACATGGTGAAAACGCTTATTACGGGCAAATATAAAAGGGAACATTACGCAACGGAAAGGATGGATATGAGTACGATGACATTTGGAGTGATAGTGGGAAACCGGGGATTTTTCCCGGATGAGTTAGCCAAAGTGGGTCGTAAGACGATACTCGACGTTTTACAAAAAGCCGGTATTGACTCGATCCTCCTGGGAGAAAAAGATACCAAGCATGGCGCGGTGGAGACCCTGGCGGAAGCCCGAAAATGCGCCGCGCTGTTCGCAGCGAACCGGGACAAGATCGACGGTATTATCGTTACTTTACCCAATTTTGGCGATGAAAAAGGGATCATGGAAGCGATTAAGCTGTCCGATCTGGACGTGCCGATTTTGATCCAGGCGGAACCGGACGATGCCGGCAAAATGGACATCAGTTGTCGCCGCGATTCGTTCTGCGGCAAGATCAGCGCCTGCAATAATCTCAGACAAGCCGGTATCGCCTACAGCCTAACCAAGAACCATACGGTCGCACTCTCGAGCCCGGAATTTCAACAGGACCTGGCTGATTTCGCCTCGGTATGTCGGATTGTTACGGGTTTAAAACATACCCGCTTCGGCGCGATCGGCACGCGTCCGGGCGCGTTTAATACCGTGCGTTACAGTGAAAAGCTGCTGGAGCTTTACGGGATCACCGTGGAAACCGTCGATCTTTCGGAGATACTGGGTAAGGCCCAAAAACTGGGCGACAGCGATAAGATCGTGCAGGCGAAACTGGAAGCGATACAAGATTACACCGAGACCAAATCCATACCCGCCGATGCCCTTTTACGTCTGGCGAAGTTCGGCGTGGCAGTGGATCAATGGGTGGCTGAATGGGAACTGGATGGAACCGCGATTCAATGCTGGACCAGTCTGCAGGAAAATTACGGGATCTGTTCCTGTACGCAGATGAGCATGATGGGTGAACTGACCGGCAAACCCAGCGCCTGCGAAGTCGATATCACCGGATTGTTGGGCATGTATATTCTGAAACTGGCCAGCGGCAGTCCCAGCGCTCTATTGGATTGGAATAATAATTTTAAGGACGATCCGGACAAATGCATCTGCTTCCATTGCAGCAATCTGCCGCGTTCCTTTTTCACCGAGATGAAGATGGATTACCAGGAGATTATCGCCGGTTCGGTCGGCAAAGAAAATACCTACGGTACGGTAGTAGGCAGAATCAAGCCTTCACCGGTCACCTATTGCCGACTGTCCACGGATGATCCGGAAGGGATTATCCAGGGGTACGTCGGCGAAGGCAAATTTACCGATGACAAACTGGATACCTTCGGCGGATACGGAGTATTGCAGATTCCGGAATTGCAGAGCCTGTTACAGTTTGTCTGCCGCATGGGCTTCGAGCATCACGTGGCGATGAACCTCAGCGAGAAAGCCGACGCGGTCTTTGAAGCGCTGGACACCTACCTCGGCTGGGACATCTATCGTCATCAATAAAATGACACCCGATATTATCAACAAAAAGAGCGCATGCCTAAGTTGTGCGTAGGCATGCCACCCGAAGGAATTTAGATTGGAACAATCTATGCAGAATCGAAACATGAATCGAAGGGCGTTTTTACAGAGTGCGGTTTCGACGCTGGCGGCGCCGTATGTGATAACGACCAGTGCTCTGGGCGCGAATGGTCGCCCGTCGGCGAGTGAACGACTGGTACTGGGCGCGATTGGCTGCGGCGGTCAGGGTACGCGGCATATCGCCGGCGGCATCTGGGTACAGGGCGGGGGGTATCTGAGTAAGCCGGACGTTCAGGTCGTCGCCGTCTGCGACGTGAATAATAATAATCTCAAGCGAATTACCGGACAGGTGAATCAACGCTACGATAATCAGGACTGCAAGGCGTACCATGAATACGAGGAACTGCTCGCCCGCGACGACATCGATATTATTCTCTGTGCGACGGGCGATCGCTGGCACACGCCGATTTCAATTGCGGCGGCCAAAGCGGGTAAGGACATCTATTGTGAAAAGCCGATTTCCCTGACCGTGTATGAAGCCCGCGAGTTGGCCCGGTCGATGCGCCGTTACGGAAGAATTTTTCAGACGGGTACTCAACAGCGGAGTTGGCATGAGTTTCGTTTCGCGTGCGAACTGGTGCGCAACGGGTACATCGGGGACGTGAAGGCGATTAAGGTGAACGTCGGCGGGCCGCCGGAGGAATGCTATCTGTCGGCGGGCGGTCCGGTTCCGGATTGGCTGGATTACGACCGCTGGCTGGGGCAGGCGCCGTGGCGGCCGTTCCATCCGGATTTGTTGGGCTGGATGCGCTGGAAGGATTATTCCGGCGGCGAGATGACCAACTGGGGGGCGCACATGTTCGACATTGCCCAGTGGGGTATGGGCATGGACGAATCCGGTCCGGTCGAGATTATACCGGCGGACGGGAAGGATTATCCGTACTTAACCTATCGATACGCCAACGGTACGGTAATGACGCATCAAGCGATCAGTCGGAGCAGCCCCGGGGTGCGGTTTGAGGGGACGAAAGGATTCGTCGAAGTGAGTCGCGATCATCTCATCAGTCAGCCGAAAAATCTGATCCGACAAACCATCGGCCCGAACGAGATTCACCTCTATGAAAGTAAAAATCATCCGGATAATTTCCTGGAATGCGTCCGGACGCGCAAACGTCCCGCCAGCGACGCTAACGTGGGATATCGTTCTCACACGGTTTGTCATCTGGGCAATATCGCTTATTGGCTGAAACGTCCTCTACAATGGAATCCGGCCCAGGAACAATTTGTTAACGACCCGGAAGCGGACCGGATGCTGTGGCGTGAGATGCGCAGCCCCTGGCAAATTTAACTTAGACACAGATTTTCACGGATAAAACTGATTTTCATTATAAGATTGGACATGGGTGACACGTATGAAACACATCCGTTATTCGATGTTTATATTATTCATTTTGTACCCTTCCCATTTTTCGTTCAGTCAAAACCAGACCGTCGATCAAGCACTGGAACGACTGAAAACGTATAAACTAGGCGATGATCCGCAGCCTTTGAAAACCATCGAAGATGCAGTCGTTCGTTCGTATTCGAATGCTGCGGTTCGCGCAAAACTCTTGCAGGCATTTCGGCAGGTGTTGCAGAGCAAAACATCATTCGGCGCCAGGCGGTTTGTATGTCGGCAACTGGCGTTGATCGGTACGGAAAACGAGGTTTCGGCTTTGGCGCCGTTATTGCCGAATCCGGAACTATCCTCGCTGGCCCGATACGCTCTGGCCCGGATTCCCGGCGAAAAGACGGATCAGGTATTGATTGCGGCCCTGGAAAAAACCGACGGGCGGGAAAAACGAGGGATACTCAATACGCTGGGCAATCGGCGTTGTCAGGCAGCGGTAGAACCATTGGCAAAACTGGTAATCAGCGAGGATCGTGATATCGCGGCGGAGGCAGCGATTGCCCTGGGACGAATCGGAACCGAACAAACGCTGGATATCTTGAAGAAATCATTACAGCAGGCCAAGGCTCTAAAGCCCAATGACTGGGGAGAGGCGGTTCTAATTTGTGCGGATCAATTAGCAGCGCAGGGTAATGCCCACGCCGCCATAGGAGGATACGTAGAGGTGTTCACTTCGGACCTGCCGGGACATATACGAGCGACCGCATTTCAAGGATTGGTGCGCTACGATTCGCGACATGCAGTTTCGCTGCTGGTAGCGGGATTATCCGATATTCAGTCCGAAATTTCTCAGACGGCGGCAATGATATCGAGACAGATTCCCGGCGATAAGGTGACGGCAGCTCTGGTAAACACCTTGCCCAAGTTGCCGCCCTCGGTGCAGGTACAGTTAATATACGCGCTGGCGGATCGGGGCGACAAGACGGCCTTGCCGGCGATCTCCAATAGGATGAAAAGCGATGTACCGACAGTACGAATCGCAGCGCTGGAGGCGCTGGGTAAACTGGGCGATGCCTCCTGTATCGAATCACTAGCGCAAGCAGCCGTTCAAGCAAAGGAAACGGAGAAGCAGGCGGCATTACAGAGTTTGCGACGATTGCGAGGATCGAATATTGATTCGGCGATAATGGCGCAATTGGCGCAAGCAAATCCGGAACTAAAAGTGATTTTGATACAGGCGTTGGAGCAGCGTAATGCCACTGAAGCGGCGCCGGTATTGATACAAACCGCCCGGAGCGAAAATCGATCCGTTCAGTCGGCTTCTCTAAAAGCGCTGCGAACCCTGGCGAGTCAAAACGAAGTGTCCGGTTTGATCGATTTGTTAGTATCAGCAGACGGAAGCAATACGGAACTGATTCGACAGACATTGGTATCGGTCGTACGGCGCTGTGGATGTGAACAGCAGGCGGTGAAGGATATTCTCGCAAAACAAAGCCAAGTGAAAAACGTCAAAAAACAAAGCAACCTCTTACTGGCATTGGGCGACCTGGGAGTAGCCGATGGATTGCCGATCTTGCGGAGTTCTTTGAAGGATTCCGATGAGAAGATACGTTATACGGCGATTCAGGCGCTAAGTGCCTGGCCGGACGCCGAACCTACATCCGATTTGTTACAAGTTGTCAAAACCAGCGATACGAAGACACATCGGATTCTGGCCTTGCGAGGGTACGTTCAATTATTGGAGAAAGCCAACAACCTGCCCGCCCAGCAGAAATTGCAGCGGTATCGGGAAGCGATGAAACTGGCGGAATCCGATCAGGAAAAGAAACGTATTCTGGGAGCGTTGGCGAATATAAAGACCGTGTCGGCTTTGCAGTATGCCCAGACGTTTTTGAGCCATGCGAATCTGAAACAGGAAGCGGCGCAGGCGTGTATCGCCATCGCGCAGGCGGTGTACGTTCGGGATACGACGGCAACCCGGGCGGCGCTGGAAGCGGTTCTGGCGGCGGGGGTGATGGATTCGTTCCAGGAACCGGCTCGAAAACTCATCGAGGAACTCGACGCGTTAAAAAGTTATCTGACAAACTGGGAAGTAGCCGGACCGTACGTGCGGGAAAATAAAAACTACTCGCAGTTGTTCGACATTAAATTCGGCCCGGAATTGCCCGACGCCAAAGTGCAGTGGAAACCGATACCGGTGACCAAATTGGACAACCATCCGGCTTACCTCGATCTGCTGGCCGCACTGAACGGGGGGGAACAGAGGGTGGCGTATTTACGGACGACCATTTCCTCTGAAGAGGAAAAAGACGTTCGGCTGGAAATTTTCTCCGACGACGGCGTGAAGGCCTGGCTCAATGGGAAACTGGTACTTTCGCTGAATGTCGCACGTCCCATTCTGGAGAATCCCGACGTCGCCGACGTTAAACTAAAAAAGGGCTCGAACCAGTTAATGTTGAAGGTCACGCAGAATAATATGCCCTGGGGCGCGATTGTGCGGGCGCGTCCGGTGAAAACGGCGGCGCCGAAACTGGGGAAGGGATTTCGGCTGCATACGATCAATGCGGAATCCAAATTCGAAGCGGCGGGCGTGCTGGACGTCAATCGCGACGGCAAACCGGATATCTTTTGCGGCGGCTTCTGGTACGAAGCGCCGAACTGGAAGAAGCATTTCGTGCGTGAGTTGCAGGAACAGAGCGAGTATTACAATGATTTTGCGAATCTGCCCATGGATGTCGATGGCGACGGGTGGGTGGATATCGTTAACGCGGCCTGGTTCAACAAGACCCTGTTTTGGATTCGGAATCCAGGAAAAGCCAAGGGTAAGTTCGAGGTCATTGAGATTGATAAACCGGGCAATATGGAAACGGCATTGGCCGTCGATATCGACGGAGACGGACAAACGGACGTACTGCCCAATATCAGCGGCTCGGCGGCATGGTATGAATATGCGTCGGATCCATCCGCCCAGCACGGGGTCAAATGGGTAAAGCACAACTTGCCGAAACAAGTCGCGGGCCACGGGATCGGCGCGGGTGACATCAACGGCGACGGTCGTTGCGACGTGGTGGGGCCGAACGGTTGGCTGGAACAAACGGCGAATCCTCAGGATACGTGGAAATGGCACGGAGACTTCCAACTGGGGGCGACCAGTATTCCTATTTTAGTTCACGACGTGGACGGCGATCGCGATCGCGACATTGTCTGGGGGATGGCACATAACTACGGTATTTTCTGGTTGGAGCAGATCGAGAAATCAGATGGTAGCCGCGGTTGGCAGCGGCACGAGATCGATAAAGACTGGTCGCAGCCGCACTTTATGCTGTTTGTCAATCTGGACGCCGACCCCCAGGAAGAACTTCTGACGGGCAAGCGATATCGGGCTCATAACGGCCACGATCCGGGCGGCAACGATCCGCTGTGCGTGTATTACTTTGATTTCGACCGAAATACGAAAACGTGGACCCGCCGACTGATACACGAAGGGGGCAAGGTGGGTTTTGGGATCAATACGGCGTGTGCGGATCTGGATGCGGACGGCGATCTGGATATCGTAGCGCCGGGAAAAAGCGGTTTGTATCTGCTAGAAAACCTTTTGCAGTAACATAATTCCATACCGAGCGGATCAGTCCGTTGAATCAGACGGGAGGTACATCATGGCGAAGATAGCGATGATTGGAGCGGGCAGCCAGATCTTCTGTAAGACGTTGACGTCGGATATTCTGGCGACGCCGGCCCTACAGGACAGCGAAATCTGTTTGATGAGCCGTACGAAGCCGAAGTTGGATAAAATGCACGCCTTCGTGCAGCGTATGATCGACGAAAACAAACTCCCTGCAAGAGTTACCTCGACGTTGGATCGCGCCGAAGCATTGGACGGCGCCAAGTACGTGATCAATATGATCCAGGTCGGCGGCGTGGATGCGTTCAAACTGGATTACGAAATTCCGATGAAATACGGCGTGGATCAATGCGTGGCCGATTCTATCGGGCCGGGCGGCGTCTTCCGGGCGCTGCGCACGATCCCGGTGTTGAAAGATATCGTGCAGGATATGGACCGGCTCTGCCCGGAAGCAATTCTGTTGAACTATGCCAATCCGATGGGGGCGAACTGTTCCGGCTTGGGACGGATGAGCAATGTTTCGTTTATCGGATTGTGTCACGGCGTACAGACGACGCTGGATCTGATCAGCGGATACGTCGGCGTACCGAAGGACCAGGTGGATTTTCTCTGTGCGGGCATCAATCACATGGCCTGGTTCCTGTCGCTGCATGACAAGCGCGACGGGCGCGATCTGTATCCGATCCTGCGGGAAAATATTGAAAAACCGGAATACTACTACAATGAAAAAGTACGGGCCGAGGTGATGCGACATTTCGGGTACTTCATGACGGAGAGCACGGGGCATCTGTCCGAATATGTACCCTGGTTCCGCAGCAGTAAGCGAGGCCTGGAGACGTATTGCGATCTGCCGGATTTCGGCGGGGCGTCGGGCGCATATTATCATTATTGTAATATGCTCGCCGAAAAATATAAGAAGGTGGATTATCTCGACCTGGAGTCCGCAAAGATCGAAAGCCGCAGCGTCGAATACTGCTCCTACATTCTCGAAGCGGTCGAGACGGATCACGTCTTCCGTCTGAACGGCAACGTCCGCAACGACGGTTATATTACGAACCTGCCGCAGGGCTGCTGCGTGGAGGTGCCGGTCTTTGTCGATTCGCGCGGTCTGCATCCGGTACGAGTGGGCGATCTGCCGCCGCAATGCGCCGCCTTAAATCAGAGCAACGTCACGGTGCAACAATTGGCCGTCGAAGCAGCCCTGACCGGCAATCCGGAGTATGCCATGCAGGCCATTGCCCTGGACCCATTGACTTGTACGGTATGCACATTGAAAGAAGCACGCGAGATGACGACGGAGATGATCGAAGCACAGCGCCAATGGCTGCCCCAATTTGAAGGAAAGACACTGAAAAATACGCCCAAGGTGGTGATACCGGATAAAATCCAACCTGTAGAGGCGCCGGTGGACCCGGCGTTGGCGATCGCGAACCGGTTTACGATTTTGGCCACCCAAAAAACGGAATAGCTTTCTTTTCATAATGAAATAATAAATTCGTTTTCATTTACAGGCAGTTAGTAAAGAAAGGGATGCATATGAACATTTTTTCCATGCTCGGCGCCGCGGAATCTGCTTTCGAAACTTTGGACTGGTTTGTGATCGCCTTCTATTTTGCCATCCTGCTGGGGATCGCCTGGTGGGTGATTAGCAAGAGCAAAGACACCACGGATGATTATTTTCTCGCCGGTCGAAACCTGGGCTGGTTTGTCATCGGGGCTTCGATCTTTGCTTCCAACATCGGTTCGGAGCACCTGGTGGGTCTGGCCGGCTCCGGCTGCACCGACGGCGTGGCGATGGCTCATTACGAACTGCATGCCTGGTGTCTATTAGTATTGGGGTGGGTGATGGTGCCCTTCTACATGCGTTCGAAAGTCTTTACCATGCCCGAGTTTCTGGAAAAACGATTTACGCCCACGGCCCGCTGGGTTCTTTCCATGATTTCTCTGGTGGCCTACGTGCTGACCAAAATCGCCGTGGGGATTTTCGCCGGCGGTATTGTATTCAGCGTCTTGCTGCCGAATATGTCCCTCACGCTCGGTTCGATCACCCTGGATAGTTTCTGGATCGGTTCGATCCTGGTCATTATCCTCACCGGATTGTACACGATTCTGGGTGGCTTGCGGGCGGTGGCTTATACGGAGGCCCTCCAGACGTTTGTTCTGGTGTTCGGCTCGATTCTGGTAACCATCTTCGGATTGATCAAACTGGGTGGCTGGGATAAATTGCGCGAGGTGTGCGGCTCCGACATGTTCAATCTCTGGAAACCGCTGGTGCCCGAAGGCGTCAAAAGCACCTGGGCGCCGATCCATGAGGTCACGACCTCTCTCAACGCCCAGGGGGAAATGGTCCAGTCGGGCAAGATGGCCTGGTATTTCAACGACCGGTATCCCTGGCTGAGCATGCTGTTCTGCGCCCCGGTGATTGGGTTGTGGTACTGGTGTACGGATCAGTATATCGTGCAGCGCGCCCTGGGCGCTCCGAACGAGCGGCAGGCGCGCCGGGGTTCGATTTTCGCCTCTTTCCTCAAACTGCTCCCGGTTTTCATTTTTATTATTCCCGGTATGATCTGCTTTGCCATCTACCAGTCCGGAAAACTGGATACCCTGGCGACGTTTGCTAAAGTCGAGAATCTTAAAAGCGACGTGTACCTGCTTACCACGGATGACAAGGGGAAGGATTCCTATCAGCTTATCGAAAAGGACGTAATGAATGCCTGGGCGGTGAAGGATGATCCACGCGCGAATCTGGCCAAGTTTGGAATCACTCATCTCAACCCGGCTACGCAGGAAGATACGGATGTATATATTAATGAGGCAACGTTTCAAAAATGGAACCAGAACCAGGACAAGCGCTTGCGCTACGTTGCCCGCCAGAAAAACGAAGCCTTCCCCCTGCTGGTGCGCGAAGTGTTGCCCACGGGGATTCGCGGGATCGTTGTAGCCGGTTTGCTGGCGGCGCTGATGAGTTCGTTAGCGGGGGTATTCAACGCCTCCTCCACGCTCTTTACGATGGATTTCTATTCTAAATTCAGGCCCCAGGCCAGTCAGCACCATCTCGTCTGGGTCGGTCGGATTGCCACGGGGGCCATGGTGCTTATCGGCCTGATCTGGATTCCGGTCATCAAAGGCGGACGGAATTTGTACGACTATCTCCAGGGCGTACAAGCCTACCTGGCGCCGCCGATTTTTGTCGTCTTCTTTCTCGGCATCTTCTGGAAGCGGCTCAACGGCAGAGGTTGCTTGTGGGCGCTCACCATCGGTTTCGTCCTGGGATTGATTCGCCTGGCCGTCGATACGCCCGTGACTCTCAAAATGTCCGGTTTCGAAGACGGGTACGCCGAGGGCAGTCTGCTCTGGATCATAAATAATATTTTCTTCCAGTATTATAGCATCTTCATCCTCCTCGTTTGCATTATGGTAATGATTGTCGTGAGCTATCTGACAAACAAGCCTGACTACGCCCGAATCAGTGGACTTACCTATGGAACGTTAACCTCGGAAGACCGATCCGTATCACGATCCAGTTGGTCTCGGATTGATGTCATACTCTCGGTGGTCCTGCTGTTGATTATTGTAGCGGTTTATCTCTATTTCAATGGGTAAAGCGATATCCGGTTCGGTACCTGCTGCGGAAGCAGGTGAAAGCCGTACCTGGATAATTTAAACATATAGGAATTTGTATTTGGGATTGTTGCCTGAATCTAATGATAGCCCCCGGTGGTAACCGGGGGTCGATCAACCAGTGGTTTGGTTTTGGCATTCGTCTCCCGCTTACCAGCGGGGGCTATAAGTCCCTGGCGTAGCCGGGATAAGTTCAAAATAACGAATGGAGGGAAGAGTATATGTCGTATCGACATGGTTATCCGGCGATCCTGGTCGCAGTTGTAGGATGGGCTCTTAGCCCATGCGGTCTTATTTGCCGGTTGTCTGCGGCAGAAATCCATCGGGATTATCCTATCCGACCGGTGCCGTTTACCGCGGTTCATCTTTCCGATTCGTTCTGGCTGCCGCGCATCGAAACCAACCGGAAAGTGACGATCCCTTATGCCTTCGAGCAATGTGAGAAGACCGGACGAATCGATAATTTCGCCATTGCCGGCGGCTTGAAAAAAGGCAAACATCGAGGCGACTTTCCGTTCGATGATACGGATCCCTACAAAATCCTCGAAGGAGCGTCTTACACCCTTTCCGTTCATCCCGATCCCAAACTGGAAACATATCTCGACGACCTGATTGTCAAAATCGCCGCCGCCCAGGAAGACGACGGCTATCTCTATACCTGCCGCACCAATCATTCCGAACACTTGCGAAACTGGATGGGCGCCAAACGCTGGTCGAACCTGGGCAGCAGCCATGAATTATATAACGCCGGCCACATGTACGAAGCCGCCGTCGCTCACTTTCTCGCTACCGGCAAACGTTCTTTCCTGAATGTTGCCATCAAAAATGCAGACCTGATTGCGAGAACCTTCGGCCCCGGCAAATTACAGTTGCCCCCCGGCCACCAGATCATCGAAATGGGCCTGGTCCGTCTCTATCGTGTAACCGGGAATGAGAAATACCTGAAACTGGCTAAGTTCTTCCTCGATATCCGCGGCCGGCAAATCAACGGTCGCAAATTGTACGGTCCCTACAGCCAGGATCATAAACCCGTCACCGAACAGGACGAAGCCGTGGGCCACGCCGTTCGGGCGATGTATATGTATTCCGGCATGGCCGATATCGCCGCTCTTACCGGGGATCAAGCGTACCTCCACGCGATCGACCGGATCTGGGATAACGTTGTCTCGAAAAAACTCTACCTCACCGGCGGGGTCGGCGCCACCGGACGAGGCGAGGCCTTCGGAAAAAATTACGAACTGCCCAACGAAACCGCCTACTGTGAAACCTGCGCCGCCATTGGCAACGTCTATTGGAATCATCGATTATTTTTACTGCACGGGGACGCCAAGTACATCGATGTGATGGAGCGAACTCTTTACAACGGTTTGATTTCCGGAGTATCTCTGGACGGCAAGCTGTTCTTTTATCCCAATCCCTTAGCCTCGCATGGTCAGCACAGCCGTTCCCCCTGGTTTGGCTGTGCCTGCTGTCCCGGCAATATAACCCGATTCATCGCCTCCGTACCGGGTTATATGTACGCTTCTATCGACGATGCCATCTATATCAATCTTTTCGTCGAAGGCGCCGCCAAGATTCCCTTGAAAAACAATACGGTAACGCTTCGTCAGCAGACCGCGTATCCGTGGGAGGGAGCTATCCATATTATCGTGGAACCCAAACAGGCTCAGGAGTTTACCGTTAATCTTCGCATACCCGGCTGGGCCCGAAACAAGTGCGTCCCCAGCGACCTGTATCACTTTTTGAAACCGAATCAGGAAACCGTTTCGTTGCAGATAAATGGAAAAGAGTGTAATCTGAATTTGAAAAACGGGTTCGCACAAATCAAACGAACATGGCGCAGCGGCGATTCAATAGTACTATTGCTTCCCATGCCGGTACGTCGAGTCATCGCCAATGAGCAAGTGAAAGCGGATCGGGGACGCGTCGCTCTGTCGCGAGGACCGTTGGTCTATTGCCTCGAATGGCCGGACGTAAAATCCAAACACGTCCATAACCTCATCCTCGCTGATGACGTATTGCTGCAAACCGAATTTCGCCGGAAGATGCTGGCCGACGCGAATATGCAGGTAATTCATGGTAAAGCCATCGCAACCAAGCGAGTCAAGGATGGTACGTCACTGATAAAAACCGAGGAGGAATTTACGGCCATCCCGTATTACGCCTGGGCCCATCGCGGCAAAGGCGAAATGGCCGTTTGGCTGGCTCGTAACGATGAATCCGTCGAGCCCCTGCCCGCTGATACCATTGCTTCTACCAGCCAGATCAGCGCCTCGTATCAATCGTACGTGCAAAATGCCCGTTTGACCGCCGTCAACGATCAACGCCGACCGAAGAACTCCGGTGATGAGAGCGGCGGCTTCTTCCACTTCTGGCCCCACCAGGGAACCACGGAATGGCTGCAATACGATTTCAAACAAAATGAAAAAGTCTCCGGTATCGAGGTGTACTGGTTTGACGATACCGGACGCGGCAACTGCCGTAGTCCTAAATCCTGGCGTGTCCTCTATAAAACCGACGAAAAATGGAAGCCGGTAAACCATCCCGGCGCCTACGAAACAAAACTAAATGCTTTTAATAAAGTCACGTTTGATCCGGTCGAAACCACGGCCCTGCGCCTGGAAGTTCAACTCAAACCAAACGTTTCCGGCGGCGTAATTGAGTGGACCGTCAAATAAGCAAAGGGAAATAAAAATCACCTATATTCTTGAATAATAAACACTTATGATGATTATCGTGAGACGCTCGATGGTGCTGATTACCCGCCTGGACTCATATTAGCTTCTCTTGTAGTTTGCCCCTATAATTTATAGAATAGAGGTAGGGCCGGAATTATTGGCTGCATCCTGACCCAAACGGACGACAAGTATGGAGTTGTGGTTCTAGTATCGGAAGTAAGTATTGATATAAAAAGAAGTTACCTTGCATAAATATCCTCTCGAATTCGTCGAGTAAACTGGAAAAGGATTTCCTCCGATACTATGCTGGGTAATTTCACGTAAATTACTGGCATATAGGTAGATGGAAAATATACGGCTTGAGCTGCAGAAGATATATGACAAGTACGCCCGGCAGTTTTTCACCTGCGCCCTCGCTATCACCAGGTCGCGTGAGTCGGCGGAGGATGCGATTCATGACGCCTTCTGCCGGAGCTTCCGATTGAAGGAATCTCCTCAGAAC